>NZ_JBEOSD010000031.1:0-62926 GCF_040302735.1 Streptomyces sp. NPDC097619
AGCGCCGACCTCTTCCAGGGCCTCAACGACGTGGGCTTCTCCCTCGCGCCGAACGCCGTCACCTACTGGGTCGGCGAAGCCATGCAGGGCACCGACTACCAGGACCTCGACAAGACCCCCGAAAAGACCGCCACGACCACCAGGACCCTCGCCGCGAACACCGCCCACCTCGCCCGCCGCCTCAAGGCAGCCACGTACCCCGCCATCTGATCGGACGCTCCGGGCCTTCCGCCCGCAGTGCACGAGAACGAGGAGAACGACCATGCCCGCGCACGGCTCCACCCGATCCTCGGTACCTGACCCCGTCACCCGTCACCCTCGGCCGCCGTTCCCCGACCAGCAACAGGAACCCCCCGGCTCGACCGGAGAGATGGACCCCCGACCCGATCACGGCGAGGATTCCTACCACGGTCACGGGACGCTCCTCGACCGGGCGGCTCTGGTCACCGGAGGCGATTCGGGGATCGGGCGGGCGGTCTGCCTCGCCTTCGCCCGAGAGGGCGCGGACGTCGTCTTCACCCACCTGCCGGAGGAGACGGACGACGCGGGGGAAACGCTCCGTCTCGTCCGTGCCGCGGGCCGCACGGGGGTGGCGGTGCCCTGTGACCTCCGCGAGGAGGAGCAGTGCGCGGGGCTGGT
Source organism: Streptomyces sp. NPDC097619 (assembly GCF_040302735.1). Taxonomy (NCBI): domain Bacteria; kingdom Bacillati; phylum Actinomycetota; class Actinomycetes; order Kitasatosporales; family Streptomycetaceae; genus Streptomyces; species Streptomyces sp. NPDC097619. The sequence continues at coordinate 640 of NZ_JBEOSD010000031.1, forward strand.
CGACCTGGCCGTGGCCGAGTTGGACCGCATCGACATCCTGGTCAACAACGCCGCCTATCAGATGTCCCAGCCCGACGGGATCGAGGCGATCACCACGGAGCAGTTCGACCGTGTGATGAAGACGAACCTGTACGGGATGTTCTGGCTGACCCGCGCGGCTCTCCCGCACCTGCCGCGCGGTGGCTGCGTGATCAACACCACCTCGGTCCAGGGCTACCAGCCCAGTCCGCACCTGCTCGACTACGCCATGACGAAGGCGGCGATCATCTCCTTCACCCACGGGATGGCCCAGATGCTCGCCGAGCGCGGCATCCGCGTCAACGCCGTGGCCCCGGGACCGGTGTGGACCCCGCTGATCCCGGCGACGATGCCCGACACGGAGCATTTCGGCGAGCAGTCACCCCTGGGCCGTCCGGCGCAACCGGCGGAGATGGCGCCCGCCTACGTCTTTCTCGCCTCGCCCCAGGCCGGTTACATCACCGGCGAGATCGTCAACGCCACCGGCGGGGTCCCGCTTCCCTGAGGGCCGCCCCCGCCCGGCAGCCGCAGATGGCGGGGGTGTGGCGGGAGGGACACCGTCAGGCTCCCGGACCGGGAGAGCGGGCCACCGGCCGGCCGAGGCGGCGCATCCGGCACCGGTTCCGGGGGAAGTCGCCCGTTATGAACCGACACCCCACCGCCGGCGCCTCCCACTGGATGCGGACCGCGGCCTTCCCCTCCTTCGCCCCCCTCACCGAGCCCGCCGAGGCGGACGTCGCCGTCGTCGGTGCCGGCATCGCCGGTCTGAGTGCGGCCAGGGAGCTGGCCCGAGCGGGCCTGAGCGTCATCGTCCTGGAAGCGGACCGGCCGGCCTGCGGCGTCACGGGTCACACCACGGGCAAGCTCTCCGCCCTGCACTCCACGGTCTACGCCACCCTCCGCGAGAAGCGTGGTCCGGACGCGGCCCGCGACTACGCGGATTCCCAGAGTGCCGCGCTGCGGCACGTCTTCGAGGTGGCGGACGCACTCGGTGTGGAGTGCGAGCTCGAAAGCCGTCCGGCCCTGACGTACTGCCTCGATCCCGAGGGCGTCGGGGCGCTGCGCGCCGAGGCGGACGCGGCACGGGAGGCCGGCCTCGAGGCGTCGTTCGTGACGGAGACGGGCCTGCCGTTTCCGGTGGCCGGGGCGGTCCGCGTCGAGGACCAGGCCCAGTTCCATCCGCTGAAGTACCTCCGCGGGCTCGTGGACGACCTCCTCGCCCACGGTGCGCGCATCCACGGCGGCACCCGTGTGGTGGCCCTGGATGCCGGGAGTCCCCACCGTCTCACCACGCAGACGCAGGTCACGGTCGCCGCCCGGCACGTGGTCGTGGCCACCCACCACCCCGTCTTCGACCACGCCCTCTTGAGCACCCGGCTCACCCAGCACCGTGACCTGGTAGTCGCCGGGCCCCTGTCCGTCGACCGGGACCCGGAGGGCATGTACATCACCGCGGAGGGCGGCAAGCGGTCCGTGCGCACGGCGCCGCTCGCCGACGGCCGCCGCCTGCTCATCGTCACCGGCGAGTCCTTCACCCCCGGCTCCGGCGGCGACACCGAGGAGGCCTGGGCCCGGCTGGAGAAGTGGACGCGACAGCACTTCCCCGCGGTGGAGCTCTCGCAGCGTTGGGCGGCCCAGGACAACAGCGCCACCGACACGGTTCCCCTGATCGGCCGGCTCCCCGCCGCGGGCGACGAGGTGTACGTGGCCACCGGCTTCGCCGGCTGGGGCATGACGGGCGGGGTGATGGCCGGTTCCCTCCTCGCCTCCCTCGTCGCCGGCACGCCCCAGCGTTGGGCCGGTCTGTACGATCCCGGCCGGGTCGGGCCCGCCGTCCGCTCCGCACCCGCCTTCCTCAAAGCCCAGTGGGAGACCGGCAGGCACTTCGTCAAGGACCGCCTCGACACCCTCGGCGAAGGCAGCAACGGCTCCGTTCGTGACCTGCCGCCGGGCGAGGGCACCGTGGTCCGTAACGGCGGGAAGCCGTGCGCCGTGCACCGCGACGACCGGGGAGCCCTGCACGCGGTGTCCGCGGTCTGCACCCACCTGGGTTGCCTGGTGGCCTTCAACAACGCAGAACGCACCTGGGAGTGCCCCTGCCACGGGTCCCGTTTCGGAGTCGACGGTGACGTGCTCCAGGGCCCGGCGCTTTCACCCCTCGAACGGGTCGACCCCGACACGCTGTGACGGGCGGGCCGGTATGCGGAAGGTCACGTCGTCGGGTCGGGAGCGAGGACGTGGAGGTTGCCGCGGATGTCCGTCAGGAGCCGGGAGGCATCGGTGAGCAGGGTCCCCTGGAGGGTGGGTGCGGCAGGTGCGGCCTCGGGCCGCATCAGTGCCTCCAGGTCGGTGACGCGATCCGCCGTCCGCTCCAGGAGGTCACGCAGGCGCGCGGGGTCGGTGGGGGCGGCCTGACCGATCTCTTCCACCACAGCCGCCGCGGCGTCGAGGACGTCGCGGTAGCCGCTGCGGAAGGCCGGCTGGAGTGCCTGGTGGTGCGAGTCGGTCAGGAGGTACTCGACGGTGCGGGTGATGGACCGCAGGTGGTCCAGGCAGCGTTGGGCGACGGTCAGGGTCTCGCGGGTGCGGGCGAGCGCGGAAGGAACGGTGGAAGGGGCAGTGCGGGGGTTGAGCCGGGCGTTGTCCGCCTCCTCGTCGAGGGAACCGTGCAGGCGGTCGCAGTCGGAGGCGAGCCGCCGCCAGTCGGAGCGCATTCGCCGCACCTTGTGGGGATCCGTGTCGGCGTGGTCGAAGACCTCCGCCAACGCGCGCGTCTCGGATGCGATTTCCGAGCAGATCGATGCGACGGTCCGTTGGTGGCGGAACAGGTGCCCGGCGGGTGCCAGCAGGATGTGGATGGCCAGCCCGCACGCGGCCCCGATGGCCACGGAGGCGGCGAGGTGTCCGATGTAGTCGATGCGGCCGCCGCCCGAGGAGAAGGCGAAGAAGGCCACCACGGCGACCTGCACGCCTTGGGCGCCGAGTCGGTGCAGCCGCCCGACGGTCAGCGCGAGGAGCACCAGGACGGCGAAGGACCAGGCGTGGATACCCGCCCACGCCGCCAGGGCGGCGGCGAGGGAGGCTCCCGCCCCCATCGCCGCCACGTACTGGACGCAGTCGCGGACCGACCGGTACACGGTCCTGCGCAGCGCGATCAACGCGGTGAACGGCGCGAAGGTCGCCACGGCGACCGGCAGCAGGTGGCGGGCCAGCACCCACGCGACGACCGCCGCCGTCACCGACTTCGCGCCCAGCACCAGCTCGGCGCGCTCCGGTCCCGGCTCCCGGAGGGCCCTGTCGCCGTACGCCGCGACCCTCGTGATCAGCGCCCTTGCCCGGACCGGCGCCTCCTGCCACCTCATGTCTCCTCCTCCTGCGTTCCGCGTCCTCGGTTCCGGTTCGGATCCCGCGGTTTCCGAGCCGTGTCCTCGGCCCCTCCTGCCCGGTGCGGATTCCTTGACGCGGACGAGCTCCCCTCTGCCCGCGGGCCGGGTCGAGGCCGGGAGCCCGGACCGGACGGCTCGACCCGGTCCGCTGCCGCGCGGGCCGGTGGCGAACCGGTGCGGGCCCGGGTCGGTGCCGATCACGAGCACGGAGCGCGAGGTCCCGCTCCGCTCCGCCGTCCGGTCCGTGTCCGGCCGCCTGCCCGGTGCGCGGGCCCGGAAACCCGCTCCCGCTCCTGCCCCCGCCGCGGTGCCGCCGGTGGGAGAACGTGAGGTCCGGCGGGCTCAGCGGCCCGCCAGGGCCACCGCCTTGCGCAGGAGCGGGCTCCGTCCGCGGTCGGGGACGGTCCACAGGGTCTGGCCCCGGACGCCCCAGCGTTCCAGCAGCGCGTTCGCGGCCAGGAAGCCGGTGGTGGCGGCCCGTTCCATGAGGGCGACCGGCAGCCCGGTGCGCACGAAGTCGCCCGCGACCACCAGTCCCGGCACCCCGGTCCGGACGGTGGGACGGTCCTCGTATCCGCCGACGGGGAACAGGGGGCAGTCCTCGCGCCACTCGTGCCGGGCGTCCACCACCGTGGCGTACCGGGTCTCGGGGTGGACGCGGCGCAGCTGTTCGACGAGGCGGTCCTGCACGACGGTGCGGGGTTCGCGCGGGGGGACGGCGTAGGCGTGCAGCTCGACGACGGAGCCCCCCGTACGGGCCGCCCACCGGGCCGCTTCGTCCTCCCAGCGGTCCAGGACGCTGACGTTGTCGAGGCCCTCGAAGCCGCTCGTGCCGAGGAACCCCGGCCGGTCGGGTGCGACGGGCCGGTCCAGCCAGAGCCGGGTGACCAGGAACGGTGGCGCGGTGCGCAGGCGGGCCACGCGCGCCCGCCATTCGGGCGGGCCCAGCAGGGGCGAGGCGGCGGCGAGGCGCCTGAGCCCGGCCGCGTCCAGGGCCAGCACCACGGTGTCGTACCGCTGCTCGTCGTCACCGGCGGTGACGGTGAAACCGCCGTCGGGGTCGGGCGCCACCCCGTCGACGGGGCGGCCGGTGCGCAGCTCGGCACCGTGGCGCCGCAGGTACTCGGCGAGGGGGTTCCACAGGGCCTGCGGGTAGGGGGCCACGGGCACGTCGAAGAGCAGCCCCTCGGCCGAGCCCAGGAAGTAGATGTGGAACATGAGGGCCATTTCCGCGGCCGAGAGCTCCCGGGGGTCGGCGAAGAAGCTCCGCGAGAACACTTCGAAGGCCAGGTGGCGGGCGCGGGCGGGGAAGCCGATCGCGTCCAGGAACGCCTGCGCGCTGAGGCGGTCGAGGCGTTCGTAGACCTCGGGCACGCGGACGTCGAGCAGTGGCAGGGCGGCGCGGGGGTCCAGGGCGCGCAGGTCGCGGAGCCGGAAGGACGGACTGAGCGCCGCGAACCCGACAGCGCTCCACGGCGGGGTCCGCGGCACGTGCCGGAAGCCGTCGCGCATGCCGTCCGCGTGCAGCAGGGGGTAGTCGGGGAGCCCGGCCAGCCGGTCCAGGGCGGGGTCGGTGCGGCGCAGCAGGCCGCGCAGGTTGTAGTACTGGCGGAAGAAGGCGTGGAAGCCACGGCTCATCGTCACCGTGCTGCCGTCGGAGAGCCGGGTGGGCCAGCCCCCCGCTCGTCCGCCCAGGTACGCCTCGCGCTCGTACAGCGTCACGGTCACGCCGCGTTCGGCCAGGGCGGTGGCGGCGGCGAGGCCGGCGATCCCGCCGCCGACCACCGCGGCGGTGGTTCCCTCCGGCGCGCGGTCGGCCCCGGGCGCGGCGGGGATCACGCGGGCCCGGCGGTCCCGGCCGCCGGCGGCCGCGCGGCTCCGGCCCTCCGGCCGCCCGTTCACCGGGTTCCCGCGGGTCGGGCGGCCACGAAGGTGTGCGTGATGCCGGTCTGCCAGCCCGGCAGGGGCAGCACCCGCACCCGGTCGAAGCCGGCGCCGCGGACGCGGTCGGCGAACCGGTCGGCGGGATCGAAGCGGACGACGCTGGACCACAGGTGTCGGTAGAGGGGTCCGTTGCCCAGCAGGGTCGCGACGGGCTGCACGAGGCCGCGGCAGACGCCCGTCCACACCGCCCGGTCGGTGCGTCGTCCGCTGAGGCTGTACTCGTGGACGGAGAGCCGGCCCCGGGGCCTCAGGAGCGTGCGGACGGTGCGCAGCACGGCGTCGGGGTCGCGCACGTTGCGGAAGAGGTAGGCGGCGAACACGGCGTCGTACCCGTCCCCGATCCCCGCTCGCGGCAGTTCCTCGACCGGGGTGTGGACGAAGCGCACCCCGTCCGACCACGGTTTCGCGGTGGCCCGGGCGAGCATGCCCGCGGAGGCGTCGACGGCGGTGACGGCGGCTTCGGGGAGCACCGAGCGGATCGCGGCCGTGGAAGCGCCCGTTCCGCAGCCGAGGTCCAGGACCCGCAGGCCCCGACCGCCGTCGGGCAGACCCAGGCGGCGCACGGAGCGCCGCAGGTGGGCGTGGTAGCCGGGGTTGGCCGCCACCAGCACGTCGTAACTGCGGGAGGCGTGGTCGAAGGCGGCGGCGAGTTCCGCGTCGCGCAGCAGGGTCATCGGGCCTCCGGGGCGGGTCGGTGTGCGCGGGTGGGGGTCATGCGGGTGGCCTCCGGGGGAGCCGCGGCAGTTCGAGGGCGGAGCGCACCATGGGCCGGGCCGGGGCGTGCCGTCCGACCCGGATGTCCTCGACCAGGCCGGTGTCGCCGTCGAGGAAGCGCAGCAGCCGGGCCGCGGGGACGCGGGCGAACAAGCGGCAGAACAGCTCGGGGCCGTCGAGGCGCCCGCTGTCGAGGGCCCGCAACAGCACCGCGTCCATGGCCAGGGAGCGCGCGGAGTGCGCCGGCGGCGGCACGGGCGGCCGGCCCTGCCGGAGCGCCGCGGCCACCGCCCGCGTCTGCCGCTGCAGCCCGGCGAAGGTGTAGCCGGTGGAGGGACGGGTCGCCCCGCCGGCGGCGCCGATCCGGAACACGGACGCGCCGGTCCGGCGCGGCAGGACGGCGTCCGTCATCGGGATCACCCCGTGCTCCGTGGCGACGACTTCCAGTGGGCCCAGGCCCAGGACCTCGGCGGTGTAGTGCCGCAGCTCCGACTCGTACTCCGTCTCCGTGAGGACCCGCCGGGAGAAGCGGGTGTACTCCACGAGCGCCTCGTCCGGTGCCGTCGGCAGGACATAGCCGAAGGACAGCCCCTCGGAGGGCTGCGGGGTACGGAAGTCCATCAACTCGGCGGTGCGGGGGTCGAACACCGGTCGGGCCGTCCGCACGAACCAGCCCCGGAAGTGCTGGAGCAGCGTGGTGCGCGCGGCCGGAAGCCGGTCCAGGGGACGGGAGTCGAACACCCAGCGGGCCGTCACCTCCCGCTCCCGTCCCTCAGGCTCCGTCATCGACACCAGGGCCCCCTCGCGCACCTCGACCACCGCGTCCACCACGGCCTCCAGGCGGCGCACGTGGGCACTGGTGGCGAGGGCACGGCCCACCAGGGCCTCGAAGTCGTCGGAGCGGATCATCTTGTACCGCAGCGGGGCGATGTCCCCCTCCACGGGGGGTCCGACGGGCGGACGCACCCGCAGGTGCCGCCACTGGTAGCGGACCGCGGCGTCGAAACGGCCCCGCCCGGATTCCCAGAAGCACCAGGTGCGCGGCGCCGGCCGCAACGGCCCCGGGGGAGCGTCGACCAGGAGCACCGACGGAGTCCGGCCGTTCGGGACGGGCCCGGCCAGCCGGTGGGCCAGGGACAGCCCGGCCGCACCGGCCCCGATGATCAGCACGTCGGTCCGCGACATCCCGGCTCCCTCCCTCACCGCTCGTTCCCGCTCCTGCGGCGCGCACACGGCGACGCGCCGGAGGTTCGTCCCGCGTCGCACGGGCAGGCGACGTACCAGCCTTCCCGCGCGGCGGCCCGATCGGATGCGTGCCGCTCCCACGGTCACCCACCCGGACGCGTCCACCCGATGGCATTAGCCCCGTTTTCCCCGTCTTCCCCGACCGCGCATCCGCGGTCGGGGAAGGGAGGGAAGAGCCCCAGTGAGCGATTCGGTACCACGACGAGAGGAACCGGGATGCGCCCGAGCCGAGCGAACGAACATCCGGTGTCCCCGTCACGGACCGGCACCCACCCGGTAGCCCCCTCCCGCCGCGAAGCACCACCACCTTCCGACGCCCCGCGCACCCCTGCCGATCCCGACGACCAGGACGGCCCCGACGCACCCCCCACCCGGCACGCCGTGAGCGATCCCGGTCCCCACACCGTGGATCCGGCCGCCGTCGACGCCGACGTACCGGGCGCCGTCGACCGTGCTCTCACGCTCTGGCTCGCCGCACGACTCGACACGGCCGGGACCCTCGACCCGCTGTTCGCCCGGGAACTCGCCGAACCGGTCGCCCGCTTCACCCGCGAAGGCGGCAAACGCCGACGCTCCCGACTCCTGTGGTGGGCCCTGCGCGCCTGTGGCGGGTCGGACGCCGCGACCGCCGCCGCGGCCCTGCGGATCGGGGCTGCCCTCGAACTGCTCCAGACCTGCGCCCTGATCCACGACGACGTGATGGACGGGGCCACCCTGCGACGCGGCCGGCCCGCCTTCCACGCCGAGGCGAGCCGGCGCCACCGCCACCGCGCCCCGCGCCCCGCCGCCGACCGGTTCGGGGAAGCGGCCGCGATCCTCGCCGGGGACCTCGCCCTGGCCTGGGCCGACGACCTGGTGGCCGGGACGGTGCTCGACCCGTGGCGGGCGGCCGCGGTCCGCGGGCTGTGGAGCGAGCTGCGCACCGAGATGGTCGCGGGCCAGTTGCTCGACCTCCACGGTCAGCTGACCGGAACCGTTTCCCCCGTCGAAGCGCTGCGTGCCGCCCGCCTCAAGAGCGCCCTCTACTCCGTCGGCAGGCCCCTGCTCCTGGGCGCGGCCCTGGCGGGCGCGGACGCCGGCACCACCGACGCCCTGCGCTCGGCCGGCCACTGTCTCGGTCTGGCCTTCCAGCTCCGTGACGACCTCGACGACCTCTTCGCCGACCCGCTCGACACGGGCAAGACCTGCGGCGGGGACATCCGCGAGGGCAAGCCGACCTACCTCGCCGCCGTAGCCCTCGCACGGGCCCGGTCCGCCGACGACCGCGCCGCCCTGAAGACCCTCGAACACGCCCTCGGCCGCGCCGACCTGTCCTCCGCAGACCTGGACGAGGTCCGGGAGGCGATGGTCAGGACCGGTGCCCGGCACGCGGTCGAGACCAAGATCGAACGACTGTCCGCCCGGGCTCTCGGCCGGCTCGACGGCACCCTGCCCGACCCGATCGGCGAAGCCCGCCTCCGCGACCTCCTCGCCACCGCGGTCGCCTCGCCGAACGGCCACCGGCAGCCCCCCGGGCCCCCGCCCCCCTCGCCCGCACCGTCGGCCCCACCTGCCGACGTCCGAGAGGAGGCCGACCGGTGACCCGCTCGGTCAAGGGCAGCACCGACCACGTGGTCGTCGTCGGAGCCGGTCTCGCCGGCCTGGCCGCGACCCTGCACCTCCTGGGCGCGGGCCGCCGCGTCACCCTCGTCGAACGGGACACCGGGCCCGGTGGTCGGGCCGGACGCCTCGACCTCGACGGCTACCGCGTCGACACCGGTCCCACCGTGCTGACCATGCCCGACCTCGCCGACGAAGCCTTCGCCGCGGTCGGTGACAGCCTCCGCGCCCGGGTTCACCTCACCCCCCTCCACCCCGCCTACCGGGCGTCGTTCGCGGACGGCAGCACCCTGGACGTCCACACCGAGGCCGAGGCCATGACCGAAGAGGTCGCACGCTTCGCCGGCCCCCGCGAGGCGGCCGGGTACACCCGCCTGCGCACCTGGCTGGGGCGGATCCACCGGGCCCAGATGCGGCGCTTCATCGACGCCAACTTCGACTCCCCCTTCGACCTCCTCACCCCCGACCTCGCCCGGCTCGCCGCCCTCGGCGGCTTCGGCCGTCTCGACCGCCGCATCGGCGCCTTCCTCGACGACGAACGCCTCCGACGCGTCTTCACCTTTCAGGCCCTGTACGCCGGAGTGCCGCCCGCCCGCGCCCTCGCCGCCTACGCCGTCATCGCCTACATGGACACCGTCGCTGGCGTGTACTTCCCCCGGGGCGGCATGCATGCCCTGCCCCGGGCCATGGCGGACGCCGCCGCCGACGCGGGCGCGGAACTCCGCTACGGGGAGGCCGTCACCGCGCTGGAACGCTCCGGGGACCACGTCACCGCGGTCGTCACCGCGAACGACCGCATCCCCTGCGACGCCGTCGTCCTCACGCCCGACCTGCCCGTCACCTACCGCCTGCTCGGCCGCCGTCCCCGCCGCCCCCTCCGCCTGACCCACGCCCCGTCGGCCGTCGTCCTGCACGCGGGCACCCGCCACACCTGGCCACAACTCGCCCACCACACGATCTCCTTCGGAGCCGCCTGGCGGACCACCTTCGACGAACTCACCCGCCGGGGCGAGCTGATGAGCGACCCGTCCCTGCTCATCACCCGCCCCACGACCACCGACCCCTCCCTCGCCCCGCCCGGCCGCCACCTGCACTACGTCCTCGCCCCCTGCCCCAACACCGACATCGGCCCCCACGGCACGGCCTGGGCCGAGCTCGGACCGCGCTACCGCGACCACCTGGTGCGCACCCTCGAACACCGCGGCCTCCACGGCTTCGCGGACGCCATCGAAGAGGAGGCACTGATCACCCCGGCCCACTGGCTCGACCAAGGGCACGCCGCCGGCACCCCCTTCTCGGCCGCCCACACCTTCCTGCAGACCGGCCCCTTCCGCCCCCGCAACCTGGTCCGCGGCACCGACAACGCCGTCCTCGCCGGCTGCGGCACCACCCCCGGCGTCGGCGTCCCCACCACCCTGCTGTCCGGGAAACTCGCCGCGGCCCGCATCACCGGCGCCTCCCGACGCCCCGCCACCCGCCGCAACGGAGCGAGCCGGTGACCGCCCGCGAACTCGACGCGGCGGGCATCACCGACCCCGCGCTCAGAGCCGCCTACGCCCACTGCCGCACCCTCAACGCGGCCCACGGCAGGACCTACTTCCTCGCCACCCGCCTCCTGCCGCCCGACCGCAGGCCCGCCGTCCACGCCCTCTACGGCTTCGCACGCTGGGCCGACGACATCGTCGACACCCCCACCCCCGACGGCGCCCCGCCCTCCGTGCGCCTGGAGACACTCCGGCAACACCTGGACCGGCAACTGCGCCACGGCGAAGGACACGAACCCGTCGTCACCGCGCTGGCGGACACCGCCCGCCGGTACGACATCCCGGACCACCACTTCCACGACTTCATGGGCGCGATGCGCTCCGACCTCACCGTCACCGACTACCCCAGCTACGCCCACCTGCGCCGCTACATGCACGGATCCGCCGCCGTCATCGGCCTGCAGATGCTCCCCGTCCTGGGCACCGTCGCCCCCCGCGCCGAAGCCGAACCGTACGCGGCCGCCCTCGGCGTCGCCTTCCAGCTCACCAACTTCCTCCGCGACGTCGGCGAAGACCTCGACCGGGGACGCGTCTACCTCCCCGCAGACCTCTTGGCCGCCCACGGCGTCGGTCGCCCCCTCCTGCACCACTGCCGGGACACCGGCCACAAGGACCGGCGCGTCCTCGCCGCCCTGCGCGAGTTCGAAGCCCTCACCCGCGGTGTCTACGCCGAGGCCGGACCCGGCCTCGCCCTCCTGCACCCGCTCTCGCGGCCCTGCATCGACACCGCCCGCATCCTGTACGGCGGGATCCTCGACGCCGTGGCGCGCGACGGCCACGACGTCCTCAACCGCCGTTCCGCCGTCCCCCGTCGGACCCGCGCCGCGGTCGCCGCCGCCGGCCTCGCCGCCGTCACCGCCGCCCGGCTGGGCCGCCGCGCCCGGCTCCTCACGGGACACCCGGCCCGGTACGACACGCCCCTGCGACACGTCGCCGAGGAAGCCCCGTGAACCCCCGCCCCCCATCGCGGCGCCCCCGCCTGCCCCTCACGCTGCGCCGCGCACCGGTCCCGTGGGACCGGCAACGCCCCACCTGGCGCGAGGCCCGACCGCCCCTCATCGCCCGGGCCCTGGACCGGGCACGGGCCCGCCCCTCGGGGAACTGGTTCGTCGTGGCCCCCACGACCGCCCTGGACGACGCCCGCCCGCTGGGCCGCACCGTGGCCGGAGTCGAAGTGGTCCTCTGGCGCGGCACCGGCGGAATCCTCCGGGCGGGCCCCGGGGCCTGCCCGCACCTGGGAGCGCCGCTGGCGCGGAGCGCTGTACGGTGCGGCACGTTGGTCTGCCACTGGCACGGCCTCGCCCTCGACGGGGCCCCGTTCGCCGGCTGGAAGCCCTACCCGGCCTTCGACGACGGCGTCCTGCTCTGGGTACGTCTCGACGAGGCGGGAGGGGAGGACCCCCTCCCGACCCCCGTCGTCCCGGAACGCCCCCACCCCGTCGGCGCCGTCACCGTCGTCTACGAGGGCGCCGGAACCTGCGAACCCGAGGACATCGTCGCCAACCGGCTGGACCCCTGGCACGGGGCCTGGTTCCACCCCTACTCCTTCGTCGACCTCACCGTCGTCGAAACCCCCACCCCCGAGGGCCCCGACGACCGGTTCACGGTCGACGTCTCCTTCAAACTGGCCGGACGCCTCGTCGTACCGGTCCGAGCCGTCTTCACCGCTCCCGGCCCCCGCACCGTCCTCATGCGCATCACCGAGGGCGAAGGCGCGGGTTCCGTCGTCGAGACCCATGCGACCCCGCTCGGCCCCGACGCGCAGGGCCGGCCCCGCACGGCGGTCACCGAAGCCGTCGTCGCCGCCTCGGACCGCACCGGCTTCGCCCTGGCCCGTCACGCGGCGCCCCTCCTGCGCCCCCTCATGCGCACCGCCGCTGCCCGGCTGTGGCGCGACGACCTCGCGTACGCCGAACGCCGCTGGCAGCTGCGCTCCACGGGCCGCTTCCCGGGCTGACTCCGGGCCCGGGCCCGGTCACGCGCGTCCCTCCAGGGGCGCCCCGCGCACGGTCCGGGCCTCCGCGCCATACCGGTTGCGCACCGCGTGTACAGGTGCGTACAGTGTGCGCTGCGAGTCGGGGGGCTCGGTGACTCGGTACGGTCCGCGCTTTCGCGCGCCCGTGTGGGGTGCGGAGCGACGCGGTATCCGGGCGGATCACGCGGCCTCGCCTCGAACGTCTATGGGTCCGGCTGGTGCCGGCACCCGGACCGGCCCATCGTCGAGCCGAGCCCACCCATACACAGGGGTGTCATGGAACGGCACGAGATGGACGCCTTCCTCATGCTCGCGGAGGAGCTCCACTTCCGGCGCGCGACCGAACGCTTGGGCCTCGCCCAGGACCGGATCAGCCAGACCATCAAGAAACTGGAGCGGCGGATCGGAGCGCCCCTGTTCGAGCGGACCAGCCGGCGCGTCGCCCTGACGGCCGTGGGCCTCCAGCTGCGCGAGGACCTGCTCCCGGCGAGAGAGCAGATGGAGTCCGCCCTGGCCCGCGCGGTCTCGGCGGGCCGCGGCATCGAGGGGATCCTCGACATCGGCTACTCCAGCCCGATGGCCGCCGAAGTCCTGATCAAGGCCGCCGACCTGCTGCAGAGCCGGCACCCGGCCTGCGAGGTGCGCATCCACGAGATCCAGCTGACCGACCTCTACGGCCCGCTCCGCTCCGGCCTGGTGGACCTCCAGGTCACCGAGGGCCCGATGGCGGAACCCGACCTGACCGCCGGTCCCGTGCTGTTCCGACAGGACCGCGTGCTGCTGGTCAGCCGCGACCACCCCTTCGCCGGCTACGAGTCCGTCTCGGTGGAGGACCTCGCGGACACCAAACTGATCACCCTCTCGGGCAACATGCCCGACTACTGGATGGCGGAGCACTACCCGCGACGGACCCCCGCCGGTCGAACCGTCCCGGTGGGCGGAACCGCCAACTTCTGGCCGGCGACGCTCGTCCTGGTGGCCGCGGACAAGGGAGTCACCTCCTCCTGCGCCGGAGCGGAGCCCTACCTGGGACGGCCGGACATCGTGTGGATCCCCTTCCGGGACGCCCCGACCGTCGACTGCACGTTCATCCGGGCCCGACAGGGGGACAGCGCCCGCACCCGCGCCTTCATCGACACCGCGCTCTCCGTTCCCCACGGCTTCGCCAGGTGAGGCGGGGCCGGCGACGGCAGCCGGCCCCACCGGCCGGCGGCGCGTTCCCGCCCCCGGCCGGCGGGGCCTCCTCCGCCGGCCGCCCGGTCGAGGCCCACGGCGTAGCGGGCCTCCCGAGCGGGCACGCTGTGCCTGGACCCCCGGGCGAGCGGGCCGTTCGGCCGGCGCGGTGGCCCGGATCGGGCAGGGGAGGGCGCTGTGGTGGGTGCGGTTCCTGTGGCGGCGGGGGTGGTGTCCGCCGTCCTCGTCGTGCTGTTCTCCGCCGTCGTGCTGGTGCGGTTCCGGTCCGCGGAGGAACGCGCGTGGTCGGCTCTGGCCGCGACCGCGGGCCCGGTCCGGCCGCCCGCCACGGGATTGTCGTGGTACGAGTCGGCTTGTCTCCAGTACCCGCACGGCCCCGCGGGTGTCCTGGGCGTGGCCCTGGTACGGATGCACGCCGAGGGCCGGTTGACGTTCCTGGGCCGGGCATACGATCGCTACGTCTTCGCGGTGAACGACCCGGTGCCCCGCGACGAGGTGGAAGCGGCGCTGCTCGACCCACCGGCGCGGAAGAGCGGTCGGCTGTCCGTTTCCTCCGGCGCCCACGACTGGTCCCGCCCGCCGTGGGACGAGCTGCGCCGGCGACTCGTCACGGACGGACTCCTGCGGGAGCGGGGCCTGCCCGCGGGCATCGCCGCCGATGCTCCGCAGGTCGCCGCTTGGCGGACCGCCCGCGCACGGGCCCGCCGGGCGCGGGCCCGGCTCCTGACGCTCTACCTGGTGACCGGCGTCGTGTCGGCACTGCTGTCCGGCGCCTGGCCGCTGCTCGTCGGCTACGTCGTCGCCGTCCCGTTCCTGACCCGTTCCGAGGAGCGGCCACGCCACCCGCGGGCGCCGGAGATCACTCCGGCGGGAGAGGCCGCCGTCCGGGCGGCCCGCGCGGCGGCCCCGGACTCGCGCGAAACGGAGGTGCTCCTGAGCGTCGCGAAGGGCGGGCTCGCGGCAGCACCCGCCTGGCACCCGTTCGGCAAGCCACCGCCCGCAGCATCGGCCCCGCCGCGGCAGGTCCGGCAGGTCCTGCAGGAAGAACCTCCGCCCGCCGTCGACCTCGACCCCCCGGGCCTCGGCGGTCTGTGACCGCACCGGCCACCCCGTTCGTTGCGGTCCACGACGTCGCCATGCTCTGCGCGGTGAGGACCGCGCTCCGGTTGTACCGGCCGCTCCCAACAGGCCGATGTCATTGGTGAGTTCCGCGCACCGATCGGTGCGGAGTCCCTGCTTGTTCGTGCGGTCGGTGCGGCGGAGAATCGTGCGGGAACCTGAACCTGAACCTGAACCTGAACAGGATCAGGATCCGGAACAGGAACAGGTGCCCGGGGTCTCTCCGTGTCGCACCCGGCTCCGGGCGCGGCGCGTTCCGGCCCGCCGCGGCGCCCCTCCCGCACCGCACGGTCCGCGTCACGACGTGTCCCCACACGCGCGTCCCGACGCGGGCCGAACCGCAGGACCGGTGGACGGTGGACCTGCGGACGCACCGCGCGACGACGGGGCCCGGGCGCCCGCGGGCCCCGTCGCCCGATCACGCGGCCGTCCCCGTCCCACCCTCCTGCGGCGCGCATCGCGACCGACCCCAGGGAACGGCCGCCTACGGGGCCCTGACCCGGCTCGCACCCGTGCGGAAGGGCGAGGTGGTCCTGGTGACCGGGGCGGCGGGCGCGGTGGGGTCCCTCGCCGGGCAGATCGCCCGACTCTTCGGAGCCGGGCGCGTGATCGGCACCACCGGGTCGGCCCGGAAGGCGGACCGGCTGGTGGCCGAGCTGGGGTACGACGCGGTGGTCCGGCGTGACGACGGGCCCTTCGCGGCCCGGCTCGCCGAGGCGGCCCCCGAGGGGATCGACGTCGTGCTGGACACCGTCGGGGGCGAGCAGTTGGCCGCCGCGGTCGGTGCGGCACGACAGGGCGCGCGCCTCGCCCTGGTGGGCGCCCTGGCCGGACAACTGTCCCCGCGCCGGGCCGGGGGCAGCGCGCCCGTGGAACTCGACGCGTTCCGGATCGTGGTCAGGGGTCTGTCCTCGCGCGGTTACAGCGGAGCGGATCACCCGGACGTGTCGGAGGAGTGGACCGCACGGTTCGGGGACTGGCTGCGTTCCAGCCGGATCCGGTTCCCGTACACCCGTGTCGAGGGCATGTCCCGGGCGCCGGAAGCGTTGCGAGGACTGATCGAGGGCCGGTACTTCGGGGCCGTGGTGGTCGAGGTGTAGGGCGCCCGCCGGGTGCGGGTGCGGGAGCGACGGAGCGGACGCGGAGGGGCGCGACATGGCGGCGACGGACGGTGGGGGCGAAGGGGTGAGGGTGCGGACGGGTGCGCCGATGAGGATTGCTGACGCCGCGGTGGCGGCCGGGACCACGGCCAGGGCGCTGCGGTTCTACGAGGAGCGCGGTCTGCTGGATCCGCCCGCCCGTTCGGCCTCGGGGCAGCGCGCGTACGGGCCGGCCGAGATCGTCCGGGTGCGCGTCATCCGGGACCTGCTGGCGCTCGGCTTCACCGTGGAGGACCTGCGGGGCTGCGCGGACCGGCTCCACCTGCTCGCCCAGGACCCGCCGCCGCGCTGCACCGCGGAAACGGGGACGGCACCGAGCGGGGTCGTCGGGCGCCGGCTCGCCGCCCTGGACGCCGAGATCGACCGCCTGACCGCGTTGCGCGACAACCTGGCGCGGCGCACGGGCCCCGCCCCGACGGACCCCCTGGGGGGTGCCCCGTCCGACGCCCGCTCCGGCTGACCCGGCTGCCGGGGCATGGTGCGACCGCCCGTGGTCGTGCCATCGTGAGGGGCTGTACTCGACGGTCCGTCATGGGGGTGGGGGATGGGTTCGGTGGGGGCGTCGTCGGCGTCGGGGGGACGCCGAGTGCGGGACGTGGTCCGTGAGGTGGTCGAGCGGGTGGCACCTGACGAGGTCGTTCTGGTGGACGGGTTGCTGGCCCTCGACGACGCCGCCGCGCTACGGCGGCTGTCGGGGCGGGGGGATCGGGAGCCGCTGGGATTCGGCCTGGCGGAAGCGGCCGCGCTCGCCACGCCCGTGGTGTGGCTGGTGCTGCACCAGGTCGCGTCCACTCTGGCCGGGGTGGCCACGGAGGGCGCCCTCCGGCGGACGGGCCACTGGCTCAAGCGGGTCGTGCGCCGGCCCTCGGCCCCGGAGGTCCTGCCCGCCCTGGAGCGGTCGCAGCTGGCGGAGGTGCGCCGACAGGTCCTCGAAGCGGCACTCCTGAAGGGTGCCGCGCCCGAGCAGGCTCAAGGACTCGCGGACGCCGTCGTCGCCGCACTGGTCCTGGAGCCGGCCCCGGCCCCCGCCCCCGACCCGGCCCCGACCTCCGCCCCGGCGGAGATCGCGCCGGCGGAGCCCCCCGCCCCACCGCCCGGCCTCCCCGAGGAGGGTGATCCGGCCGTCGGAGCCACCTGGTGAGCGGTGTCGTCTCCCGCCCCGTCGTCGACGACCGGGTGCTGGTGGCCGGCACGGGCGCTCGCTTCGCCGTCCTGACGGCCCTGATGCTGGTGTCCACCGGGGCCCTGGCCCTGATGATCCTGTGGGCCCGGCGCGCCACGGACGGAGTCGACTGCCTGCTCGCCGCCGGAGCGGACCCGGACCGGGCCGGCACGGCGGAAGCGATCCTGCGCCTGGCCGCCCAGTCGATCCCCGTGTGGGCCTGCATGGACCGGCTCGTACCCGTGCCCCCCTGGTGGCAGGTCGCCCTCGCACCCGCCCTGCTCGTCATCGCCGCCGCCCTGCTCTTCCGCATCCTCCCCGCGTGGACCGTCCGGCGGCGCCGCCTTGTCGACCTGCGGTCCGTCGATCCCGACGGCGACGTCCTCCGGCTCGTCCGGGCCACCGCCGAGGCGGCCGGGCTGTCCGCCGTCCCGCGCATCGTCGTCGACCGGGCGGCCCCGACCGCCGGGGCCGTGGTCCTCGGCAGCACCCGCCGACCGATCGTCTGCCTCCACGCCGGGCTCCTCGCCTGCCGGAACACCGCCCCGGACCACTTCCGCACCGTGCTGCTGCACGAGTTCGCCCACATCTCCCACCGCGACGTCACCGTCACGTACGCGACCGTCGCCTTGTGGCGGGCCTTCGGCACCCTCGTCCTGCTGCCCTCCCTGCTGTGGGCGCTGCACCGGGCAGATGCGTTCGACCCGTCGGCCCGGCCCGCACCGTCGCCCTACGAGATCCGTACGCTCCTGCTGCCCCTGGTCCTGGCCGCCCTCGTCTACCTGGCCCGGGCAGACGTCCTGCGCACGCGGGAGGTCCACGCCGACCTCGCCGCCGCCCGCGGCGGAGCCGACATCCACCGCGCGGTCGCCTCGGAACCCCCCTCACCGGGTGGACTCCGCGGAGCGGCCCGATCCCTGACCTCCCTGTGGAGCACGCACCCTTCCGCGCGGGTGCGTCGCTCCGCGCTCTCCGATCCGGCCCCGGTCTTCGGGCTCCGGGCCCTGCCCGCCCTGCTCACGGGGGCGAGCGCGGTCCTGATCCACGGCCACGTCCTGGGCGCCCCCGTCGCGTACCGACGACTCAGTCCCTGGATCTCCCAGGTGACCGCGCTGCCCTCCGCCGTGCTGGTGTGCGGGGTGATCGGAACGGCACTGTGGCGGTCGGTGACGCACGCGGCGGTCACCGGCCGACGGGCCCCGACCGGCGTGCGGACCGGACTCTGGCTGGGCGCGGGGCTCGGCGCGGGCAGCTTCGTGGCGGGCCTGGGCGCCGGGACGAGGCAGTGGTGGATCGGCGGCCTGATCGGCTTCCCCCTCATCGTGGCCTCCGGCGTCGTCTTCACCGTGTGGCTCACCCTGTGCGCGCGCCTCTGGACCGGCGCGTGGCGCGGCGGATCCCTGAAACCCGTCTTCCTCCAGTACATGGCCGCAGCCCTCGTCGTCGCCATGGTCTGGTTCGCCTGGCTCACACCACGAGGGCTGTACGGCGCCTTCTGGCAGCTCGTCACCCCCGGTGCCGACCGGATGGTCCGGGAAGCGTTCCCGGGGATCACCACCACGGGGCGGACCGGCGTATCGGCCGTGGTGGCGGTGACTCCGACGCTCCTGAGCTCGATGCTGTGGCCCTTGTTCACCGCCGCGGTGGCCGTGACCTGGATCGTCCCGGCACTGGCCCTCGCCCTCGGACCGTTCGGCGGCGGGGTGCCGCGGTGGGTGGTCCGGGCCCGACTCGACGACACCGCCCGCCCCCTCGCCCCGGAGCCTCCCCCCGCACTGCGCACCGCGCTGGCCCCCGGTCTGCTCGGCGGGGTGCTCGGTTGGGCCGCCGTCGCCGGTGCCCTCGCCCACCTGCACGCCGAACGGGCCGGGCAGCAGGCCGACGGTGGGGGCGGAGGACTGCGCCTCGGCGTCTGGCTGTTCCTGGCCTCGGCCGGTGCGGTGGCGGTGGCGGCCCTGGTGGCGGGGACCCGGGCCCGTCAGCCCCTCGTCCCGCTGGTCGCGGCCCAGATCGCGGCGGTGGTCGGCCTCGCCGGCACGGCTCTCCTCCTGTCCTTCGACGGCTGCCTCGCCCCGCTCTCCGTGCGCCAGGGTCCCTGCCGACCGCGTCCCGTCTGGCGCCTCCACTCCCTGGACGAGGTGACGGCCTTCGGAAACGCCGTCCTCATGGCCGCGTTCCTCCTCGCGGCGGTGGCCGTGCTCCTCCGGTGGACGGTGGGGTGGGCCCGCCGCGGCCGGCGGGCCCGCGAGCCGCGGCGGCGGGGCGTCGTGCGGCCCTCCTCCCACCGACCGTCCACCCGCTGGTCGGCCGTGGCCCTGCCGGTGGTGCTGGGGCTCGCCCTGGCGGTCGGGGAGCCCCTCGCCCTCTTCTCCCGGCACGCGGCCCTGCCGGACCAGGCGGCCGCCCAGCGCGGCTTCCAGCGGCTCCTCGGCGATCCACCGCCCGCGTCCGAGGGCACGCGGGCCCGGCAGGTCCGTGCCTGGTCGGACCGGGGCGGCAGGTACCTGTTGAACCGGGCCGTCCGCGCCACCGCGCAACTGCGCGGCATCGACGTCCCACCGGGCGGCGACCCCGCCGCGCAGGCCGCCGCGCTGGCGCGGGTCCGTGCGCTCTGCGTGGACATCGGGACCACGGCCGCGTGGGAGGACGGCCAGTACTTCCGGGTGCCGGACCCTTCGGCCCAGTCCGCCTGGCACGCGTTCGGCACCGGGGCTCGCGGCGGCGCCTCCGGATGCCTGACGGCGGTGGACCGACGGCCCTTCGACGCCGGAGCCTTCCTGGCTCTGGCGGCCGCGCGCTACGAGCTGGACGTCGCCGGATCGTACGCAGCCGGTGCCGAGGACGCCGTGAACGCGATCCTGGTGAAGGAGCCGGACGCCCCCTTCTGAGGCGCGAAGGAGAGCGCGCGCGGGACGGCACGCGGCGAGGTCCACCGGTCAGCCGCCGGTGCCCGCCCCCTGGTTCAGCAGGCGGTGGCGGTGGCGATCGTCGCCATGATGGTCTTCCCGGAGCGGTGGTGTCGGATGTCGGTGAGGGCGAGGCGGTTGATCAGCAGCCACCCGAAGCCGCCGGGCTCGCTCGGCGCCCAGGGTTGCTCCCGTGGGAGACGGGAAGAGGAGTCGGAGACCTCTATGAGGACGCCGCCGGGTCGGCGGGCGATGCGGAAGCCCGTGACCCCGCCGCCGTGCCGGTCGGCGTTGGAGACCAGCTCGGTGACCACCGTCTCCACGTCTGCCACCCGCTCCGGTGCCACCGCCGGCCGTCTCAGGAGACCCCGGGCCAGCTCCCGGGCCTGTCGACAGGTGACGCCCGCCCCGGAGCGGGCGGATGTGCTGTCCGGTGTCGAGCTGGTTCCCATGTCCGCTCGCCTGCCCCGTATCGGGCGACTGAAGAGTGCTCTCCGCCGCGCGTCTTCGGCCCGCGTCGGCGACCGGCCGGCAGTCCGGACCCGGGACCGTCCCGGGAGCACAGGGTCCGTCGGGCCCCGGCGGCAATCCCCTCGACGGGTTCGCGTCGAGCCCCCACGATGACACCATCGGCGCCCTCCTCGTGCACACTCGCCCCCTTTCGCATAGTTTGTCGATTTGTCGATATCTCTTCGAAGAGCACGAGAAGGAGTTCCGTCATGTCGGAGAAGGCCAAGGGGAAGATGGAGCAGCTCAAGGGCAAGGCCAAGGAGGCCGCGGGGAAGGCCACCGGCAATGACCGGATGCAGGCCGAGGGCAAGACGGACCAGGTCAAGGGCAAGGTCCGCGAGGTCGCGGGCAAGGCCGACGAGAAGGCCCGCGGGGTCAAGGACTCGCTGCAGGACCGCCGCCGGTCCTGAACCTCCCAACCCGTGGTGGGCCCCGGCGCGGACGGCGCCGCGGCCCACCACGCGCGCGTCCGGAGACGAGGGCGGACCGCCGTCACCGGGCGGAGACCGGAGCGACCGTCGGAGGCGGGGTGTGCACGGGCCCTCCGCGGGGGCGTACCGTCTTCAGTTCGGAGCACGTGGATCCTCGCCGACCGGGCACAGGGCCGTGTGCGGGGGAACGGCGGCGGGGAAGGCGGTGGCGGGAGTGCCGGAGCAGTCGGTGTTCGAGAGCGGGGACCTGGCCGAGACGGAGGCGTACCTGTCGGCGGCCTACACCCCGATGAGCATCGGCGGCCGCCCGGAGGACACCCGCGCCCGGATCGCGCGCCGGGCCGTGGGCGATCTGCTGCTGGACGACCTGGAGTTCGGCTACACGATGGCCTTCGACGCCGGTCCGCTGGAGCAGGTGGTCCTCGCACAGGTCGCCGACGGGGTCCACACCTCCGGTGAGCATGCCTTCGGCGCCGGGTCGACCTTCCTGATCGCCCCACCCGACCGCCCTTACACGGGGGAGGTCCGTTCGGCCCGGTACGGACTGACGACCTTCCCCACCCGACTCCTGGCGCAGGTCCGCACCGACGGCGCGGACCCCGACGCCGGACCCGTGCAGCGCCTGGCGGGCAGTCGGCCGGTCTCGGCGGAGGCCCACCGCCTCCTCGCCGCCACCACCGCCCACGTCCGGAGTCTCCTGGCCGACCCGGCGGCCGCCGCCGCCCCCCTGGTCGTCGGCACCGCCGCCCGGCACCTCGCCGCCGTCACCCTCGCCACCCTCCCCACCGTCACCGAGGGCACCGTCCGGCACGCCCCGGATCCGGGCCGCCGTGACCTGCGCGACGCCCACGGCGCCACGCTGCGGCGGGCCGTGCGGTTCATCGAGGACAACGCGCACCTCGACATCGGCCTCGCGGAGATCGCCGGCTCCGTCCCGGTGACGCCCCGGGCCGTCCAGTACGCCTTCGCCCGGCACGCCGACACCACCCCGCTCGCCTACCTCAAGCGGGTCCGTCTGGCCCGCGCCCACGAGGAGTTGAGGGCCGCCGACCCCACGACCACGTCCGTCACCCGGATCGCCGCCCGCTGGGGCTTCCCGCACCAGGGCCGCTTCGCCGCCGCCTACCGCACGGCCTACGGCACGAGCCCCGCCGCGGTCCTCCGCGCCGGTGGCTGACCCGCCCGCCCCACCCCCCGTACGCCCCTCGTGCTCAGCGCCCTACGAGGCCCCCTCCGGCCCCTCCGGAGCGACCCCGCGGCGCAGGTCGGTGCTGGTGTGGCCGGTCCACCGGCGGACCGCCCGCCGCATGGCGCGGACATCGGCGTAGCCGGTCCGGTCCGCGACCGAGCCGAGCGGGAGGTCGGTGGTGCGCAGCATCCGCAGGACCCGGGTGCGGCGCTCCGCTTCGAGTTCCGCGCTCCAGGTGGTGCCGTAGGCCTCCAGCCGACGCTGGAGGGTACGGGTGCTCATCGCCAGGCGTTGGGCGACCGTGCGCAGCGCGGGGGAGTCCGGACCCTCCGCCCCGAGGGCGAGCCGGAACTCGTCGATCCAGCTGTACAGCGGGACGGCCTCGTCCAGGTACCGATCGGCGTGGCCCCGCAGCAGGTCCGACAGGCCGGGCGGGGCGTGCGGGGACGGCACGTCCAGGTCGGCGGTGCGGAAGGTGATCGAGCTGATCGGCACGCCGAACTCGATGGCCGTGGTCCCGTACAGCTCCGCCAGCGCGCCGTGGCTGCGGGGGGAGGTGGCGGCCACGGCGACGCGCACGGGTGTCACCGGCCGTCCCAGAGCCTCACCGAGCCGTCGTCGGAGGAGGCCGAGGCTGAACGAGCGGATCGCGGACGCCGTTTCATAGGTCAGCTCGGCGGCGTTGGCGTGGCTGAGGGTGACGTGTCCGCCGTCCTCGGTGATCAGGAGCTGTTCGGTGCCCGCGTCCCCGATCGCGGCGACGTAGTGCGCGGCGTCCCGGAGCCCTTGGAGCGGCGTCGGGGCGGAGGTGAGGAGGTAGTCCCACACGCCGAAGGTGCCCAGTTCGGCCCGGCGGGCCATCAGGAGTGCCACCTCCGTCCACGGGGCCCGGGTGGTGAGCAGCTCCCAGATCCGGATGTTGGTGGTGGACGGAGTGCGGAAGCGGTCGCCGGTCAGGTGGGCCGGGGCCATGCCGAGCAGGTCCTCGAACTGCTCGTCGGGCACGCCGAGCAGCCGGGCGACGGCGGAATTGTGGCGGGTGAAGGAGGACGGGGTGGTCCCGGCGAGCAGAGGTGGCGCAGGGGGGTCGACTTCCTTCCGGTCCGTGCCGCCGCCCCCTTCCCCTGCCCCTTCCCGGCCGGCGGACGGCGCCGTTCCGAGGACTTCGTGGCGCGCCCGGCCCTCCTGCCGGCGCGCGGGGCCCTCGCTGGGCCGATGCCCGTGCTCTAGCGTCATGACCGTCCTTGTGAGGGTGGTGTACGGGGGACTCCCGACCACGACGGTCCGTTCTTCGGCGGTCCGTGCGTCGGGAGCGGGCACGTACCCGACGAGGGCGTCGAGCGCGGCCCCCGACCCCTCCGGATGGTGGGCCGCGCTCCCGGACACGCGATGCGGCAGCGGGCGCGGGCACGGCCCGCGCTCCGACCGCGGATCAGAGGTCCGTCCGGTTCGTGCACGGGTCATGGTAGATCCACGCGCACCCTGCATTCGATCGCGAGTTCGGACAAAGGCGTGGGGGCGGCCGGAACGCGTCGGTGGTCGGGTGGGCCCATCGCCGTCGCCTCCGGCCCATCGCCGTCGTCTCCTGCGCCTTGCCGCGTCGAACCTCCTCTTCTCCCCCCGTGGGAACCGCGGCGCCCGAAACTCCGTCGACAGCGCGCGGCCGTGCCCGGCAGAGTGGTCGCCCGTGACGAGCAGTGAACTGTGGACCCGTGCGACCGCCGACCGCTACGACGCCGAGGAGGTCGAGGCGTCCTCACCCGAAGTCCTCGAACCGACCCTCGACTTCCTCGCCGAACTCGCCGGAGACGGCAGGGCGCTGGAGTTCGCCATCGGCACCGGACGGGTCGGCGTCCCGCTCCGGAAGCGCGGGGTGCCGGTGGTGGGCATCGAACTGTCCGAGCACATGGTGGCGGTGCTGCGGCGCAAGGCCGACGGGGACGAACTCCCGGTGGTGGTCGGGGACATGGCGACCACAGTCGTGCCGGGCGGGTTCAGCCTGGTCTACCTCGTCTACAACACCATCACGAACCTCCTCACCCAGGACGAGCAGGTCGAGTGCTTCCGCAACGCGGCCCGGCACCTGGAGCCCGGCGGCCGTTTCGTCATCGAGCTGGGCGTTCCACCGCTGCGGTTCCTGCCGCCCGGTCAGATCGCGGTGCCGTTCGACGTCTCCGAACGCCACCTCGGCTTCGACACCTTCGACCTCGTGGAACAGATCCTCGTCTCGCACCACTTCACCCGCGACGAGCCCGAGCCCGGGTCCGGAGGCGGAGTGGGCGACGGTGGCGGCGACGGGGTCCGCTACCGCCGGGAGAACTCCCGCCACCGGTACGCCTGGCCGGCCGAGCTCGATCTGATGGCCCGGATCGCGGGGTTGGAGCCGGAGCGTCGCGTCGCGGACTGGGACGGCGCTCCGTTCACCCAGGACTCCACGAAGCACGTCTCCGTGTGGCGCAAGCCGGCTTGAGCCCGCCCGCCCTCGCCCGCCTCCGCCCGAAGCGCTCCGGACGCGGGCGGCGTCGGACGTGATCCATTCGTGATCATGGAATCCACAACTCCGCCCGCCCCTCGTGGATCCAACCGGGCATGAAGACGATCCACCTGCTCACCGCGGCCGTCACGACGGCGGCCGCGCTGGGCCTCGCCACCCCCCACGCCCAGGCCGGACCCGGCCCCACCGCAGCCGCGCCCCGCGAACTCCGCCTGACCGCCGCCTCCGACGTGGTCCTCCCGATCCACGACGGAACGGCGACCCCCGAGCGGAAGTCCTTCTCCGTCAACCTCCGAGCCAAAGTGAAGGGCGACGGGTCCCGCCTCCACTACCGGGTCTCCTTCGACCTCTCCGCCCTCAAGGGCAAGGTCGACGCGAAGGTCTGGTACGGAGGCGACCGGTGCTCGCGCACCGGGGACGTCGCCGTCTGCGAGGCGGACACCGTCCTCGACGACTCCACCACGGTCGCCATCGTCAAACTGACCCCGGCCAAGGGCGTGGCGTCCGGGTTCACCGGCGCCATCGGGATCAGCGGCGAGGTCGCGGGCGCCACCGTGAAGCCGTGGAGCACCAAGGTGCAGTTGGGCGGCCCGGACCTCGTGATGCGCCCGGGGAGCAGGGAGCACTCCCTCACGGTCAAGCCCGGGAAGTCCTTCGACCTGCCGGTGGCCTTCTCCAACAAGGGCACGGAACCGGCCCGGGGGCTCCTGGTCCACCTCCTGGCGAGCGAGGGCCTGGACCTTCGCTTCGGGACGTACCGCAACTGCCTGTACGGCACCCACAAGGGCGGCGCCGAGGCCGTCCTCTGCGAGTTCCCCGGCTCCTTCGCCCCGGGCGCGGCCGCACGCCTCGCCGCCGTCCCCACCGTCAAGGCCGGCGCCGAAGGCTTCTCCGAGTCGGCCCACTACGGCGTGTACGAGGACACCCCCGAGACCCGCCGGGCCGCGCTGGGCAAGACCACCTGGGCCCGGGGCACCGGCACGACCCTGAAGATCGAGCCGGTGCCCGCCGTCCCCACCGTCCCGGCCGGCTCCCCGCCCGCCGGACCCGCCCCCTTCGCCCTCGACCTGTACGGGTACGACAACGCGCGGACCCAGTACGTCAAGGTGGACAACCGGCGCACCTACACGGCGGTCGGCGCCACCCTCAAGGGCCGTCCCGGGGAGACCGTCGCCGCCTCCCTCGGCTTCGACTTCAAGGGTCCGGGCCGCACCGGCACCACCGACGAGTCGCAGCTGGTCACCCGTGTGACCCTGCCCGCCGGCGTCAGCGTCGTCCGGCACTCCCCGGACTGCGAGCCCGTCGAGGACCGCACCGCGGACACGACCTGGTACCGGTGCGTGAAGCCGCCGCAGTCCTTCAAGGCGGGCGCCGAGATCCGCTACCCGTTCAAGCTGAGGATCGACCGGATCGTCGCCGGCGCCAAGGGCCAGAGCCGGCTCTACCACGAGTTCCCCACGGCCGATCCGGACGACCCGAACGCCGGCCCCCAGGTCCCGGCGGGCGACGACCCGGCCGACAACCGCGCGAAGATCACGGTGGTCAAGCGCTGACCCGGGCCGGAACCCGACGACGTATTCTTCGCGGCTCCCCGGGTCGACACGGGACCCGCGGGGCATAGTCCCCCCATGGCAGGGGGAGCGCACGACGAAGGCACGTACGGGGTCGGGCTCGCGGAGGCGGTGGCGGCACTGCGCCACGAGTTGCTCGCGGCACTCGCCGAGGGGGGCGGCTCGCGGGTCCGGTTCCGCGCCGCCTCGGTCCAGGTCGAGTTCGCCGTCCAGGTCCAGCGCACCCGGTCGGTCGCGGGAGGCGTCAAATTCTGGGTGGCCTCCGGGGACGCCTCCCGCGCCGACTCCGGCTCGATCACGCACCGCGTGCTGCTCGAACTCGAACCGATGGACGTGCCGGCGGACACCGGGGCCGAGACCGGGGCCACGGCGGGGGAGGCGGGCACGGGGGTCGCCCCGGATTCCCGACCGGAATCCCTTCCGGAGGACGGAGCGGAAGCCGGAGCGGAGTCCGGAGCGGAGTCCGGAGCGGAGTCGCGTGGCGGAATCCGTCCCTATGGTCGGGGTGACCTGCTGATCGGCGACCCGTCGGACCTCCGACCGCTGTGAGGTCTGCGCGGTGACCGGTCCGGACCCCCGCCGGGTGGTGCAGCTGTGGACGGACCCGCGCGCCCCCGGCGACCGGGGCATGACCGGATCCGGCTATCTCATCGGTGGACGCGGCATTCTGACAGCGCGTCATGTCATCGAACCCGCCCTGGGAGCCGCGTCGCCCGCCGCACCCGCCGCACCGACCTCACCGATCGGACCCGCCGTACCGACCGGACCCGCCACGGCCGTCCCACCCGCCGCACCCGCTTCCCCCCTCCCACCCGCCGTCCCCGGGTCCGGCGGCGGCCGGGCGCCGGGCACCATCACCTTCCGGCCCCTCGACGCGCCCGCCGCACGCCTCGGGTGGCACCGGGCCCGGCTCGTCTGGGAGAGCGCGGACCTCGACCTCGCCCTCCTCGAAGCCGGGATCGACGCGCTGCCCGACGCGGTGCCCGAGGCGGTCTGGGGCCGGCTCCACGGATCGGACTTCGTCACCTGCACGGCCGTCGGCTTCCCGGGACGCGAGTTCGACCGGGCCCGCAACCTCCGGGACTCGGACCAACTCGACGGCAGGATCGGGCCCATGGCCCGGTTCCGCAGCGGACTCCTCGCGGTCGACGTGCACGGCGCGGGACGCGGTGACCACGCCGCCTGGGCCGGCTTCTCCGGCGCGGCCGTCTTCGCCTCCGACCGGCTCGTCGGCGTCCTCACCGGCCTGTCCCCGCACGAGGGGTACGGCAACGGCAGGCTGGTCGCCGTCCCCGTCACCACCTGCTGGTCAGCGCCCGGCTTCACCGCCGCCGCCGGACTCCTCGGCCTCAGGGGCACCACGGCGCTCGGTCCGGCCCTGACCGGGGCCGCCCGAGCGGGCGGCCCCACCACCCCCGACACACCTCCCGGAGGCGGGACCCCCACCGGCCGGAGCCGGGAACCCGACCCGTACCGGACCGACCTCCTCGCGACGGTCGAGGAGCGCTGGCTGAGCGGCCCGCTCACCGGACTGCTGCACGGCCCCGTCCGGCTCGACGTCCACTGCACGGCCCGACCCGACCTCGTACCGGAACCCCTCGCGGAGGACGACGGTTGGCCGCGCGAACGACTCCCCGACCCGCCCCCGCTCACCGTGGAACAGGTCTTCGCCGAGCACGTCCTGCGCCCCGCCAGGAAGCGCCTCCTCATCGTCGGCGCGCCCGGCTCCGGAAAGACCACCCTGCTGCTGCGACTCGCCCGCCGGCTGCACGACCTCGCCCTGTACGGGGACCACGAACCGGTGCCCGTGCCCCTGCTGTTGCAGACCTGGCGCGGCAACCGGCAGTCCTTCGCACGCTGGGCGGTCGGCGCCATGGACAACGACTACGGGCCGCTGCCCCCCGAACTCCTGGCCGGCTGGTTGCGCTCGGGTGCCGTGCACCTCCTCCTCGACGGCTTCGACGAGTTGGCGCCCAAGGACCGGGTCCGGTGCCGGTCCGCGCTCGCCGAGTTCTTCGCCGATCCGGCCCACATCCGGGCCCGGTTGATCCTGACCAGCAGGGAGGCCGAGTACCGCGACGGCCGTCCGTTGCCGTTCCGGTCGGCCGTCGGCGTGCGGCCCCTGAGCCCCGACACCGTCCTGGACCGGTTGGCGGATGCGCCGGGTGACTACCGGGCCCTGCGCGAGGCCGTCGCCACCGACGACACCCTCGCCGAGCTGCTGGCGACGCCGCTCATGCTCGGCATCGCCGCCGCCACCCTCGGCGGAACCCCCGACGCCGACCCCGGTGCCGTCGTCGATCCCGCAGCCGACCCGGACCCCGACGCCGATCCCCATGCCGGTCCTGGTGCCGTCGCCGATCCGGCCTCGGGCACCGCCCCGGGCGATCCGCCTCCCGCCGCCGCCCCCGGGACCACGCACGCGGCGCCCCTACCCCCCGGCAGTCCGGAGGACCGCCGCAACCACCTCTACCGGCACTACCTGGAACGCCTGGTGCGCCGCCCGCGCTCCGGCAAGGCCGGGATCTCCAGCAGCTCCGCTGAGCGGGCCCTCCCCGCCGTGCGCCGCCTGGTCCTGCTGGCACGCGTGATGCGCTCCCGCGACGAGACCGTGTTCTTCCCCGACTGGATCACCCCGGACTGGAGCAGCGCCGGCTACGAGGCCCGCCCGGCGCGCGGCCCGAGCACCCGCACGGCGGCCGCCATGCTCATCGCGCCGGCCCTGTTCGCCCTCGTGGCCCTGCCGCTCTTCGCCGGCGCCGCCCTGCTCACCGGCCGCCCTCCGCTCTACCTGGCGCAGCTCACGACCGCGGGCACCGTGGCCTTCGCCCTCGGCCGCGGATTCCAGGAGGAGCGGGACCGCCTGGCCTCCCGTTGGTCCTGGGCGTGGGCCGACGCCGGCCGGGGCGCCCTCCAAGGGCTGGGCGTGATGCTGGGGGTGTGCCTGCTGTGCGGGGTCACCCTCGGCACCGTCACGGACACCGGGCTCGTCCTCTACGCCATCGCCTGGATCGGCGCGGGGACGCTCGGCATCACGTTCGTCGCCCTGGCCCCCGGCGCGTCCACCTCCCCGGGCGTGCCCCGCCTCGTGCCCATGGTCCTCCTGGGGGCCACGGTGGGCGTCCTCACCGGAGGCGTCGACTCCCCCTGGGGGGACGCCTACTCCTGGGAGGGCATCCTCGCCGGCCGCAACGAACCAGGCGTCCTGGAATCGGTCGGCCACTTCTTCTCCGGACTGCCCGCCACGTTCTTCGACGGCGCGAACGTCGGACTCGTCGGCGGGGTCCTCGGCGCGGTCGCCGGCGGCTGGGCCGGAGGCGTCGCCTTCGGCTTCGCGTACGGGCTCATGGGAGCGGTGCCCGGTGGCCTCGTGATGTGCCTCGCGCTCGCCCTCGTCAAAGGCGCCTCGGCCGCCGGCGACGCCCCCGGCGCGCCCTCCCAGGCCCTGCGCGCCTCGGGACGCGTCGCCGGTGGCCAGTGCGCGGCCTTCCTCGCCGTCGCCCTCGCCGCCGTCGGGACCACCGCACGGGCCGACGGACCGTGGCGGGACCTCGCCGCCCTGTTCCTCGTCACGCTCCTCCTGCTGATCGGGAGCGGCCCCGCCGGGACGTGGCTCGGATACTGGTCCGCCCGCTGGGAGCTGGCCGCCCGCCGGGTCCTGCCGTGGCGCCTGTCCCGTTTCCTCACCGACTCCTCGGAACGCGCCCTGCTCAGCCGCTCCGGCGGCGGCTTCCGGTTCGTCCACGTCACCTTCCGGGACTACGTGGCGGGCCTCGGCGAACACGACGTGTCCGCGGCCGGGCTGCTCGGCGAGCGGGCCGCCCCGGCCTGGCCCGAGGACCGGGACGAGACCGCCGCCCTCCCCACCGGTACGGCCATCGGCACCGGCACCGGGAGCGCGCACCGCACCACGATCCGGCGATGGTGGGGGTCCTCCCGCGCCGCTCCCGTGGCCCGTCGATCCGCTCGCGCCACGCGCCGCGCCCTGGCGAGGCTGCTGCCCGCCCTGGGCGGCGGGTACGCCCTCGCCATGGCGTACGAGCTCGTCATCGGCTCCGACCCCCACGACGACTTCGCCTCCTGGCGGGTGCTCTTCGTGTGCGTGCCCGTGGCCGGGGCCTTCGAGCTGCTGCTGCGGTTCGGACCGCGGCGCGTGGTGCGCCTGATCACCGCCGTCGGCGCCGGCGCGCCCGCCGCGACCGGCCGCGCGACCCGCTTCCTCCGGGACTTCCTCGTACGCCACCCCCAGCTCCGCCCCGTGCTGCTCTGGACCGTCGCCGGCACCTACGCGGGCTACTTCCTGAGCCGGGCCGTGGCCGCCCTCCCCGGCACCTCCGCCACCGTCGACATCACCGTGGGGTGGACCCTCACCGCCGTCACCGGCACCGCGACGCTCGTGTACACGCTGTTCCGGTACGGCATCATCCGCTGACCCGCCGCGCGGACCTCGGGGACATGGGTCTCGTGGTCTGCCCCGTCGGTGCGGTCGGCACGGTCATCGGCCCTCGCGCGGGGTAGGGCTGTCGGGGAGGCCGGTCGTCGTACGGGCACGGCCCGCGGCGAAAGGCGCAGCGAGGGTGAAGGGGGCGGCATGCACACGGTCGACACGAAGTCCGAGCTCGACGGGTTCCTGGCGGAGCACCGGGACCGACTTGTCGTGGTCTTCTTCGGAGAGCCCGGTGCCCGGAAGTGCCAACGGATCGGGCCGAGGCTGATGCGGGTGGCCGAGGCGCCGGAGTTCTCGGACGTCGCGTTCGTCCGCGTGAACGTGGTCCTCAGCGAGGAGCTCGCCGCCGCCTGCGGGGTCAGCGCGGCCCCGACCTTTCCACAAGGACGGGGCCACGATCGACCAGTTCACGGGGGCGGACGAGGACCGGCTGAGGGACCTGCTGCGCACCCACGGCTGAGCCGCGCACGGCCCGCGCGCCCGCGAGGGGCCCGTGCGCCCCGCCGGCTCCCCACCGCGGCCCGCCCGCCGTAGATCCCTCCAGCTCGCGGGCCGAACCCCGAGCGAGAGCTGGAGGATCGCCCCCTGCCCCGCCTGCCGCCGCCGTGGTTACGATGCCCCTGTCGGCCCGGGCCCCTCCCCGCCCGAGCCGGGAAACACACGGCCACCACCGCACGTCACCGCACGCCGCCTCCACCGGCCGGGACCTGCACACCCGGGTCCGTGTCCTGGCCGCCCGGGCCGACCGGACCCTCGGGTCCTGTCATATCGGCCGGCTCACCGCCCCGCCGGAACCGGCACCGATCCCGGGCCGGCCCCCGACCCCGGGTCGGGGGCCGACCTCGGGCCAGGGCCCGTACGCGCGCACGAGCCGTCCGGACACGCTCATCGGCCCGGACAACGCCCTGCCCCTGCGACGCGTCCTGGACGACGGCCGTCCCGCCCACTGGATCCTCCGGATCCGGCTCGTGGACGAGTACCGGGGCCACGCCGCCGTCCACACCGGACTCCTCGACCTCGTCTGAGGAGCGCCCCGCACCCGACGGCCGCGGACCACGGCACGACGAGGCGATCCTCGCCGCGGGTGACGTCCGCTCAGGGTCGCCCCCGGATCCACCCGACCGTTCCGGAGCCCTTTGCAGTGCAAGCGACACGGGTCGCTTCCTCTCGGCCGACCCCGTGTACGGCGGCAACGCGAACGCCTACGAGTACGTCAACGGTGACCCGATCAACCGTTACGACCTCGACGGCAAGTGGGGCTGGTTCAAGAAGAAGTGGAACAGCTTCAAGAAGAGTTCGGTGGGCCGCCACATCCGGAGGCACCGCAGGTTCTACGGCTGGGCGGCCGCTGCGGGCATCGGTGTCCTCGGCGCCGCGTGCATCGCGGCGACCGCGGGCATCTGCGCCGGCGCCGGCGGCCTGATCATCGGCGCGGCGATCGGCGCAGGTGGCGGCATGGCCAACTACCGGATCGGTACGGCACGCCGCACCCGCGGCGGCTACGCCCGCAGCGGCGCCTACGGCGCGGCCGCGGCCTTCTTCCCCGGCTCGTGGGCGCGGATGCGTCAGGTCGGCACCCCGCAGAGCGCACGCCGGTGGATGGACAGCTTCCGCCGTGAGAAGAGCTACGGCCAGCGTCGCGCCAAGGTGAACCAGCACTGGGGCTTCGCCACCCGCTGATTCGCTGACCCTCCATGATGAAACCCTGGTGGGGTCCCGGCAGTACGCGGGACCCCACCAGGGGCGCATGTCCGGTACCAACCGCAACGCAAGAAAGGTGAAGTGCGCACATGGCCGAAGAGCAGGGCCCCACCACTCCGTCGAAACCCCTCGGCATGATCCTTGCCGCTGACCGGTTCATGACCTCTTCCCGGGGCATCCTCCTCATGTCCTTCCTGGTCATCGCCTCGGGCTTCGCCTTCCCTCCCAAGAGCCTGATCATCAGTGGCGTCATCATGGCCTTCTGGATCGCCATCGGCCTGACCGGCAAGCGTCACGAGAAGCGTCGCGCCGAGGAATCGCGCTAGAGTTCCCCTCGGGGCGGGGTCGTAGCACAGCGGGCAGTGCGCCGCGAGATCATCCCGGAGGTCGTCGGTTCGATTCCGACCGCCCCGCCCCACCCTTCTCCCCGCCCCACCCTTCTCATCGCACCAGCCCTCTCCCCGCGTCGCGCGCGGTTCTTCGCACGGCAGGTCTGCCTCGGAACCGCGTCGGAACCCGGGTCAGAAGTGCGTCGCCAGGCCGAAGGCACGGCGCAGGAGGGCCATGTCGTGGCGGTCGCGTTCCGTGGGCTCGTAGCCCTGGTGGAAGTGGATCTGCTGGGCGGCGGACAGGCACGGGACCGGTGTCCCGCCGACGGTGCCCGACACGAAGGCGGCGGACGGGTAGACGAAGGGGTGCGCGGGGTCCGGCGACGCCTGCACCGCCGAGCCGTCCCCGGCGAACACCAACGGGTGGAGGTCGAGCTCGCGACCGTCCGGCGCCGCGAGTACGAAGCGGACGGGCCGTTGGTCCAGCGTCTCGACGAAGCCGGCCCCGCGCAGGGCCGCCAGCACGGCCCCTTCCTGCTCCTGCCGGTGCATCAGGTCCAGGTCTCGGTGGTCCCGCGTCTGCTCACCGACCAGGCAGTCGATCCCCCAGCCGCCGCCGACCCAGACGTCCGTCCCCGCGCCCCGGAGCAGGTCGAGCACGGACAACACGTCCTCAGCCGTCATCATGCCAGGCAGGCTAGGGGCGCCGGCCCGCGACCGCGACCGATTTCCCCTCTGCC
Source organism: Streptomyces sp. NPDC097619 (assembly GCF_040302735.1). NCBI lineage: Bacteria > Bacillati > Actinomycetota > Actinomycetes > Kitasatosporales > Streptomycetaceae > Streptomyces > Streptomyces sp. NPDC097619. The sequence goes on from NZ_JBEOSD010000031.1 coordinate 34,018, forward strand.
CTCTGCCGGTCAGTTCTGGCGGAAGCGGTGGATCGAGGGGTCGTACGCGGGTGCGGGGAAGCGGTCGCCCGTGAGGGTGTCCGGGACGGGCGTCCCGGGCGTGGTGGTCAGGGGGATCCAGCCCGCCCACGACTCGACACCGTCGTCCTTCGGCTCGTCGCGGGCGAACCCGGCGCGGACCTTCATCGAGAACTCCTCGATGGGCATGGTCAGGCAGGCCGTGTACTCCGCCTCCTCCACGCTGGGGCGCCGGGCCGCGTGCGGTCCGGACAGCCGCCCCGGAATGACGCTCTCCACGACCTGCGCGAGCGCGTCCGCGCGCTCCTGGGGATCCTCGATCGCGGTGGCCCGGCCGAAGACCATCGCGGACCGGTAGGCCGCCGAGTGGTGCGAGGAGGCCCGTCCCAGGATGACCCCGTCGATCAGCGTGGCCGTCACGCACAGCGGGGCGCCGGAGGCCGCGGTCCGGATGAAACGCCCGAACGCCGAGCCGTGCAGAAGCAGTTGGTCGCCGACGCGCATGTGGAGGGTCGGGATGACCACCGGTCCCAGATCGGTGGTGAAGCCGACGTGGACGGCCAGGGCCTCGTCGAGGATGGCGTACACGTCCTCCCGGTCGTAGGTGACGCGCTCGGGGTACCGGTTGGCCGTGGTGCGGGGAGTCGGCGACATGGCGACGAAGATAGCTTTCCGCTCGTCCCCGGCGGCGGTGCGGCGGCCCGCGCGTCGCCCGGATGCAGCAGCCCGCGCCGCGTCGGCGCCGTGCGTACCGACCGCGCGTAAACCGCCGGCGATCGGGTCCGTCGCCGGATGAGAATGCGGGCATGCGCTCTCTCGACGACCCCGAACTGATGGATGTGGCCCGAAGGTTCGTCATGCCCGGGCGCAGGTACATGAAGCTGAACGGTGGCGTGCTGCGGCGGAGCGGAACCGACCGCGAGCTGTTCATGAGGGAGCTCGTCCAGGCCGCCCGAGAGATCACTCCGACGGAACTCCACGTGCTCCTCGACGGCGAATGGCGCGCGCGACGGGTCGCCTGCTGGCTGATCGCCGTGGCCGGCAGGACCGAGTTCCGGGGCCGCCTCGGCGAGAGCCTGATGGCGAGCGAGGGTGCCTACCACGGGTCTCCGAGTCTCGCCCTCGCCACCTTCGGCACCGACGCGGACGTCGATCTGCTCTGCGCCTACCTGGACCGGTACCTGCCCCGAACCGACATCATCTGGGACCAGACCGGGGTGCTGAGCACGCTGCTCCACCTCGACGCGGTCCTCGTGACCGAGCGAGCGGCGCTCTACCTCGCGCCCGGCGGGCTGTGGGAGCACTGGACCGCGGGCACGTCGAACACGGTGCGGGATCCGCGCGAGTACCAAGCCACCGTGGCCGGGCTCTGTGCCTTCACCCGCGACTGCGCGGAACTCTTCAACGAAGCCGAAGCCGAAGCCGGCAGCTGAAGCCGAGGCGGATCCCGAGACCGGTAGCTGAAGCCGAGACCGGTAGCCGACCCATACCCCACCGCACCCCTTCGCGTCGTCATGCCACGGGGTGCGGGTCTCTCGTCCGCGGGGGCGAGGGGGTGCGACCGCGGGATGAATCCCGGCGCGCCGGGCAACGGACCCGTGGCGGCCGGGCTCTTTCGGGGACGACGGACCATCCCCCCTGAAAGGAAACCGTGTTGGGTACGAGCAACCATGTGAGGCGCGCCACCGTGGCGGTCGCCGCGATCGGGGCCGTCCTGGTGCCCGTCGCGCCGGTGTCGGCGGCCGCGCCGCCCAAGGTCGACCTCCGGGCGGACGTCGACCGGGACGGACGCGTGGACGTCACCGGGACGACCGACACCGACGGAGAGGACGGCTGGAGCGCCGGGCGGGGCGCGGTCTTCCTGCCCAACATCGACGATGACACCAAGCGGTGCAGGACCATCGGGCCCGGCGGCCGCAAGCTGACGGATACCGAACTCGCCGCGTGCAACGACGCGGCCGACGAGGTGGTGAACGGGGCCGCGGACGCCGCCGACCTGGCACGGGTGCGCTCCGTGCCCCTGTCGGGCGCTTCCGGCTCGGCCCGGGGGTCCGTGAGTCTCGTGGCCGGGGCCCGTCAGGTCCGGGTCTTCGTCAAGCGGGGCGACGCGTGGGCGCCCGTCACGACCCGGACCCGCCTGACCGCGGCCGAGCTGCGCTCCGGTGTGGAGTTCGGTGTCGAGGGCCGGGACGTCATACGCGACACGGCCGTCTGGGACGGCCGCGCGGTGATCCGGTTGACCGTCACCGACCGGGGCCGGAGCGCCTCCGACGAGGTCACCCTGCGGGCCGCGCCGCTGCTCACCCACCATCACCTGCAACGGGCCCAGCAGGTGATGGTGACCACGGTGCCCGGCTCCGACCCCTACGCCCGGCGCCAGCGGGCCTTCGTCAAGGGCCTGGCCGCCGAGGCGAAGGCCGCCGGCATAGACAAGCCCCTGGTGACCTTCGACAAGTACGGCGACATCTGGGCCCAGGACTTCGTCGAGCCCGGCTACGTCAGCATGACCGGCCCCGGCGGACGCCGACAGGTGATCCGGGTGATGCTGCGTTCCGCACAGGCGGACCGCACGGCAGGGCGGGAGCTGTTCGAGAAGCTGCGGGGCAACGGCGTCGGCGTCGTCCAGGTGTCCGGAGTCCGGGACTCGGAGGAGTGGACGCTGAACTCCATGGGGAACCTGGAGACCGTCCCGCCGTACGCGCGGGGCGGCCGCTCCTACCCGGCCGGGCGCATCATCATGGGCGAGCGCAAGGACAACGGCTCCAAGCCGGCGCGGGCGATGCGGACGCTGCTCACGTCCCAAGGCTTCCAGGACCCGCTGCTGCTGGACACGTCCTGGCTGCACGTGGGGCACGTCGACGAGTTCGTCCAGTTCCTCCCGGCGGACACTCCGCGCGGCTGGAAGATCGGCATCGCCGATCCGGAGGCGGGGCTGAAGCTCCTGAGGGACGCGAAGAAGGCGGGGCACGGCGGGACCAGGATGTTCTCGGTGCCGGGGACCGGGGAGACGCCGGCACCCGAGGAGACCATCGCGCAGGCCCTCGCGTCGAAGTGGCTGGTCGCCGACAACCTCCTCGCTGCCGAGCGCGTCAAGGCCAACCTGGCCGTCCTCCAGCGGGAGACCGGCGCCACGGACGCCGAGGTCGTCCGCGTGCCCGCCCTCTACACGCGCGGTACCGAACAGGGCGAGGCGGGTGACCGCGTGCCGCGGCTGTCGCGGCTCGGTGCCGGCGGCGCACCGCTGCCGGAGGCCCTGCGCGAGCACGGACAGCAGAAGCGACTGCCGGCCGGCGCCGATCGCGCGGGCGGCCGCGGCACCGTCATGACCAGCGCGTACGTTCCGGGCGCGGTCAACGGCGTGCTGTTGGGCCGGGACCGCTACCTCGCGCCCCGACAGTGGGGCCCGGTCATCGGTGGCAAGGACGTGTTCACCGAGGCGGTCAGCGCCGCGTACCGGCGCGAGGGCCTGAAGGTGTCGTACATCGACGACTGGTACACGTACCACCTCGGCATGGGCGAGGTGCACTGCGGAACGAACACCCTGCGCGAGGCCACCGACGCCTGGTGGAAGGCGAAGCGGTAGCGGCCGGCGGTACCGGAGCCGAGAGCGGCGACCGGGGCGGCGGGCCGGGAGTGTCCGGCGCGCCGCCCCGGTCCTGTCGTCCGCGCCGATCCCGGGTCAGGTGCGGTGGGGGAGGCGGGTGGTGAGGCCGTCGAGGAGGATGTCGAGGCCGGCCGCGAACTTCCGGTCGCGGAAGGCCGCCGGGTCCCGGAGGAGTTGCCGGTGGGTCTCGGCGGTCCCCGGGCCGGCGGGCAGGGACCGGGCGACGAACTCGGCCTCGGTCAGGCCGGAGCGGGCCACCGTCGTGAGCCAGGCCGATTCGGTGGTGCTCATGCCGACGGCGTACGCGAAGCCCGCGTCGATCGCGCCGGGAACGTCCGCGAGGCCGACGCCGTCGAACAGCCGGGTCAGCCCCGCGGAGAGCGCCGAGAGGTTCGGGCCCTCGTGGGACAGACCGGACCGGCCCAGTTCGGCACAGAGCCAGGGGTGCCGGATCGCCGTGGCGCGGAAGGACCGCGCGCACTCCGAGACGGCCGCCCTCCAGCCGGAGCCGCCGCACCCCACCGCTCCCTCCGGTTCCGGCAGGACGACCTCCCCCAGCACCGCGTCCACGGCCAGTTCCACCAGCTCCTCCCTGTTCGCGACGTGCCGGTAGGCCGAGGTGGCGCCCGCGTTGAGCCGGGCCCCGAGCTTCCGCATCGTCAGCGCTTCCACCCCCTCCGCGTCCAGGACCACGATCGCCTCCCGCACGATCACCTCCCGGGTCAGGTGCGAGGGCGGCCGGTCTGCCCTCGAACGAGTCCACACGGACGGTACGGAACAGGACCCGGTCGCCACGAACAACGCCTCCCACACCCCATGCTGCGCACTATGTACGCGCCGAGGGTACAGTCGTCGCGCACGCGCTCCCATCTGCGGCGACCGTCCGAAGACAAGCCGCTTGCGCACCACGTACACGTCTGCGTACAGTGTGCGCGTCATCGGTGGGGGACAGGTCCGCCCGCGGCGGCCGACCCTCCGCGCGACGCGCGCCGAGCGGCACGCCCGACGCGCAGGCGACACGGGGGGCGAGGCGCGGGCCCGCCCCCGTACCCGTCGTCCGGGCTTCGCCCGACGAGAACGCGCCACGCGGCGCGAACCGCCGTACAACCTTTCCCGCGGTCGCGGGTCATTTCCAAGGGGCGTCGACGCGCCCCGCCTTTCCGGGGGAGGACTTCACTTGTTCCACGCACGAACCGCCACGCGTCACCGGCTGGCCGTCGCCGTGACCACGGTGCTCGCCGTCACGGCGGGCACGGCCCTGACCACGGCCGCGCACGCGGCACCCGCCGCCTTCGGCGTGACCCCGGCCGCCCCCTCCTCCGCTTCCGCTCCCGCCTCCGCCACACAGGACGACGGGGACCGCGACGGCCGCATCGACCTGTACGCGGTCGGAGCGTCGGACTCCAAGTTCTACGCGGGCACCGGCGACCGGGCGGCCCCGTTCAAGCCCGCCGCCGCCGGGTCCCTACTGTCCGGGACGGTGCCGGCCGACACCGTCTTCTAGGTCGGGTTCGCGGGCGGACCGGTCGTCGCGGTCGGGGAAGGGGCAGGTGGGCGTGGAGGCCGAGGACACGGTCTGGACGTGGGAGCGCGAGCTTCCGCTGAGGTACGTCCTGGTCAGCGAGGAATGGGACGGAGAGCTGACGGTCTGGACGCGCTGCGCGGGAGCCGACGGCCTCTTCGTCGACCCGGCGCCCCGCCGGGAACGCCTGATGCTCGTGGACTGCGCGCCCGTCGGCCGTCTCCTCAAGGCCGTCGAAGGATTCCACGCCGGGTCCGGACGGCCCGTTCCCCTCGGGGAACTCGCCGTGATCGTGGACTTCCCCGTGTTCGGGGCCGACCCCGCCTGCGATCCGGGCGGAGCCTACGGTGACGACCACTGGGAACTCCCGGACGCCGTCCTGACCGCCGCCGAGCCCTCCGCCTCGGACCCCGCCCGGTACGACCTGGTCGTCGAGGCGGAGGCCCGCGGGCCCGTCTGGCGTCGGACCGAGCCCGCCGACGCCGAATGGAGCCTGTTCAACGGGGCCGGCGGCGGCGGGCTCGGCGTCTGCCACCGCATCGAGGGCCTCTACAGCGAGCTGCGGCCGCTGGTCACGGCGCCGCCGATGCGGCTGATCGGCTGCGAACCCGGTGAGTACCTGCTCCGCCGGCTGGTGCGCCCGCGGGCCGACGGCGACCGCCTGAGGCTGCTCGCCGTGGACCGGTCCGGTCAGGTGATGCGGAGCTGGAACGACCTGGCGCTCAGCGTGCTCGCGTCCCGCCCGTCCACCGAGGGCGGCACGCTCCTCGACCTGTGGCTCGCGGCCGGCCCCGTCGCGCGACCGCTCCCGGAGACCCGGCCGGTCTGGGAGGCGTGGTACGAGGGCCCGCCCACCGAAACCGGCACGTGGGCCGGGCTGTCGACCGAAGGCAGAAGGGAATGGGGGGCCTTCGCCGCGGCGCGCCACGAAGCGGGGCGGGCCGGCACCGCCGCCACCTCCACCGGCTCCGACGGCCCCTCCGATGACGCCTCCGACGACGTGGCCGCCCCCGTGCGTCATCTCGACGGCCGGCACGTCACCGACGTGCCCGGCCTGCTGTGCGCGCTCGGGGAGGCGGTGGCAGGACCCGGCGGCCACGACCCCCAGTGCTGGGGCGTGCTGCGGGGCTGCCCCTGCGGAGGGGTGGCACCCGCCACCCCCTTCACCCTCGTCTGGCACGAGGCGGCGGTGGCGCGGCGCGCGCTGGCCGAGGTGACCGTGGACACCGCGGGCGAGCGGCCCTACGTCGACGACGTGGTCGACTTCCTCACCGGCCTCGGCATCACCGTCGAATTCCGCTGACCCTTTGCCCCTTGCCCCTTGCCTCTTGCCTCTTTGACCCTTTGACCCTTTGACCCTTCAGGATGTGACCATGACGGACACGGACGACGGGGAACCCAGGTCCGAGAGAGCACCGCTCCCGGGGCCGCCTCTCGTACGCCCCGCGGACGGCGACACCACGGGGGGCGGCACCGCCGGGCCCGTGGTGTTCGTCTGCGCCGCCTGCGGCGCGGCCTTGACGCGGCCGTTGATCGGGCTGCCGGAGGTGCCGGAGGCCCCGTTCCCCGAGTTCGCGGACGACGAGGAACCGGGTCCGTCACCCCCGACGGTGCCCGCGGGCCACTACGCCGTCGAGACGGAGCCCTACGGCGCCCCGCTCGTCGTGTCCGAGGTACCGCGGCGCGCGATGCCGCGCTACGGCACCATCGGCGCGGGCGACGGTCACACCGGGTGTCTGGTGTCGCGGGGGCCGCGGGGCAACATCGTGGTCGACCCGGACGACGCCCGCGGGCTGGAACTGGTGCACGTCTCCTCCGCCTGCTGCGGGGCCACCCCGACCGGCGGGATGAACCAACGCTGCGCCTGCGGCACCTTCGTGGCGACCCTCAGCTCCGACTGCTGGGTGCCGTACGAACTGCACCTCTCCGCCGCCCACGTCCGCCCCGTCCACCTCTGAGGCGCCCACCGGCCCGAGCCGTACCGTCCCCCGGATGGCATGCGCGGACGGGCCGGACGGTGGGCCGTGACCGAGAGTGGACACGGCCCATCCGGGCCGACGGACGAAGCAGCGCGGAGGAGCCGGACCATGGCAGACGAACGCGACGGCGAGCGGACCGAGCGGGCGGCCGAGGAGGGGCGGCCCTCCGGCAGGACCGGGCCGCGGCCCGGCCCGCCCCCGGGCTCGCGGCCGGCCACGCACACGCCGCCCGAGGCGGCCAAGCGCTCCTCCCCGGCCCGCCACCTGCCCCTGCCCGATGCCCAGGAACCCGACTCCGTGATGCCGATCGTGGCGCCCCCCGGAGCGGCCAAGCGCTCGGCGCCCCGCCCGGCGCCGCCCCCGAAGAAGCGCCCGTAGGGTCGCCGGCCCACGGCCCCCGGTCGCCTTCCGGCAGAGCCCGTCAGGGAGCCGGTCGGAGCGGTCAGAACAGGTCGCGGTACTCGTTGAAGGCGTGACCGATCTTGACCGGGGGCTTGAAGGGGGCCGCTGCCTTGCCCGTGCCCTTGTACAGCAGCAGGTTGCCCTTCGGGTCCCGGGCCAGGAGATCGCTGCGCAGGTCGACGTCGACGTCACCGATCCCCACCAGCCGGTCGTACGCGTTCCAGCCCGCGCCGATCCGGACCCGCGGCGCGAACGGCCTGGCCCCGTCGCCGGTCCCCTTGTACAGCCACAGCACACCCTTGGCGTCCCGGGCGACGAGGTCGGCCCGGGCGTCCCCGGTGTAGTCCCCGACCCCGGCGATCTGCGTGTACGCGTTCCAGCCGGCCCCGATCCGGACCCGCGGCGCGGGCGTGCCGTCCGCCTTCAACGGAACCCGCCACAGCACGCCCTGCGCGTCCCGGGCCAGCAGGTCCGCGTGCCGGGCCCCGCGCGCCAGCGCGCCGGGCGAGATCACGACGGAGTACTGCTGCCAGCCGGTGGCGACCTTCTTCAGGACGCCGTGGCGCCACTGGTTGAGCACCCCGTTCGTCATGACGTGGTAGGCGCCGTCCTGGTAGCCCGTCAGGTCGGGATCGACCGACACGACGCGCTTCAGACCCTTCCAGACGTAGGCCCCCGACCGGGTGTCGAGACCGCCGCGCCCGTTGCGCGAGTACACGTACATCTGCCCCGACGCGAGCATCCCGGTCAGGTAGTACAGCGGTGCGGTGGGGGTCGGCTCCGGCTCGGTGGCGGCGACGGCCCCGGTCGCGGCCGCGCGCTGCGTGACCGGCCCCGGTGCGGCAGGCGCGGGAACGGTGGCAGCGACGGCCGTGCCGGCGACCGTCGTCGCGACGGCCAGGGCGGTGGCCACGACTGCGGCCCGGGCGGGGCCGCGGCGGTGCGAGGGATGCTTCACGAAAGACTCCGGCTGGATCGGGTGGAACGTGGTGCTCGGCGGTGCTGGGTGCTGCTCGGTGCTGCTGCGTGGGGATCGGTACGACCCGCGCGCGAGGCGTGCGCCAGGTCGGTCCTCTCCCGTTCCGAAGGTTCGACGGACGAGACCGCGAGGGGGTTGTACGCCGAGATCAATCCGTGATCAAAACGCTCCTGCCTGCGCAAACGACCGATAGAGCGGCCGAGCGGCCGGGTCGGCAAACGACTGTGCGAATGTCGGACGGGCGTGATAGTCACTATCCGCACGGGGAGCGGACAGACGGTCTCCCCGGGTGACATCGGCAAGGGGTGGGGACATGGCGTTGCTCCGTGGCATGGGGCGCACGCTGGGGAGGATGACGGGCCGGCCCGTCGCCTACCTGGACAAGGACGCGGACGATCCGCAGATGCCGCTCGCACGGGCGGCCGCGGCGGCGGGGGACTGGCCGGCGCTGCGCGCGCTGCTGGAGGCGAGTTCCGAGAGCGGCAACCGGACCGCGCTGGTGTGGGCGATCGCCGACACCCAGGGCGTCGAGCAGTGGATCGGCCGCGCGATCGAGGCGGAGCCGGCCTCGGCGATGCCCCGGCTCGTCGGCGGCTTCCGACAGATCACCTGGGGCTGGGAGGCCCGGACGAGCCTGCGGGCCCAGCACGTGTCCCGCGAGCAGTTCCGTACGTTCCACGAGCGGCTGCAGCAGGGCGAGGAGTGGCTGTACGAGGCCGCCGAGCTGGAACCGCGCTGGTCGGCGCCCTGGTACGGGCTCCTCGTCACCGGCCGGGGCCTCCAGGTCGGCCCGGAGATCGCCCGCCGTCGTTTCGAGGCGACGGTGCGCCGGTACCCCCAGCACCTGGGCGCCCACGACCAACGGCTCCAGCAGGTCTGTGAGAAGTGGGGCGGCTCCCACGAGGAGATGCACGCCTTCGCCCGCGAGGCCGTCTTCGGCGCACCGGCCGGGACCATGCTGGGCGGGCTCGTCGCCGAGGCGCACATCGAACAGTGGCTGCACCTCGACGGCGGCGAGGACGACGCGTACATGCGCCTCCCCGAGGTGCGGGAATCGCTGCACGCCGCGGCCGAACACTCCTACCGCCACCCGGAGTTCGTACGGGGTCGCTCCTGGGCCTCCCTGCTGAACGCCTTCGCCATGGCCTTCTCGCTGGCCGGCGACCGCGAAGCGGCACGCGAGTGCTTCGAACTGACCGAGGGCCGGGTCACCGAGTCCCCGTGGAACTACCTGGACAACGACCCCGTCGCCGCCTACCGCAAGCAGCGCTCGGCCGCGGGACGCTGACCCGGCGGCGCCGGTCACGTCGGGCCGCACCGGTTTCGCCAGGTCGCACCGGCCGTTCGTCGGTACGGGCCCTCCCGTGTGCTCCGCCGGGTCCGCGGTCCGTCCAGGGCGCCGTCGGCGTTCCGAAAGACCGCACGCGTGACCGCCCGACCACGGGCCACGTGACCACAGCCGAGCCGAGCCGAGCCGAGCCGCCCCGCCACCCGCGGCCGGGGCCGCCCGGAAGCGCCGGCGGCGCCCGCCGCCCCGCCCGTTCCCACCCGCCCCGCACCCCGTTTCCGCCCGCGCCCGTCCGGCGCGGGCGCCCACCGAAGGACTTCTGCCGGTGACCCGACCTCAGAACACCGAGGCCACGCACACCTTCCAGGTCGACCTGCGCGGCCTGGTCGACCTCCTCTCCCACCACCTCTACTCCAGCCCCCGCGTCTACCTGCGCGAGCTGCTGCAGAACGCCGTCGACGCCATCACCGCCCGCCAGGCCCTCCAGCCGGGCGCCCCCGCCGCCATCACGGTCCGCGCCGGCGACACCCTCACCGTCACGGACACCGGCATCGGCCTGACCGAGGCCGACGTGCACCGGTTCCTCGCCACCATCGGGCACAGCTCCAAGCGGACCGCCGACGGCGCCCTCGACGGGGCCGGACTGGACGCCGCCCGCGGCGACTTCATCGGCCAGTTCGGCATCGGCCTCCTCGCCTGCTTCGTGGTGGCCGACGAGATCACCGTCGTAAGCCGGTCCGCGGCCGATCCGACGGCGCCCGCCGTCGAGTGGCGCGGGCACTCCGACGGCCGCTACAGCCTCCGTGCCCTGCCCGCCTCGGCCGTGCCGGAACCCGGCACCACCGTCCGCCTCACCCCGCGCGCCGACAACGCGGAGTGGACGGGCCCCGACCGGGTCACGGCCCTGGCCCGCCACTACGGCGGACTCCTCCGGTACCCCGTCACCGTCGTCGGCCCGCGCGGCGACAGCGAGCTCGTCACGGCCGCACCGCCCTGGGAGACGACGCACCGCACCCCGCTGGCCCGCCGCGAAGCGCTCACCGCCTACTGCCGCGACCTCTTCGACTTCACACCGCTCGGCACCATCGAACTGGACCTGCCCGCCGCCGGGCTGCGCGGCGTCGCCTACGTCCTCCCGACAGCCGTCAGCCCCTCGCAGCGCGCCGGCCACCGCGTGCACCTCAAGGGCATGCTGCTCACCGACAAGGCGCCCGAACTCCTCCCGGACTGGGCGTTCTTCGTGCGCTGCGTGGTGGACACCACCAGCCTCCGCCCGACCGCCTCCCGCGAGGCCCTCTACGAGGACGGCACGCTGGCCGCCGTCCGCGACGCCCTCGGCGACCGCGTCCGCGACTGGCTGACCGGGCTGGCGGCCAGCGACCCCGCGCTGCTGCACCGGTTCGTCGGCATCCACCACCTCGCGGTCAAGGCGCTGGCCCGCTACGACGACGAACTGCTGCGGATCTTGCTGCCGTGGCTGCCGTTCGAGACCACCGACGGCAACGTCACCCTGGAGGAGTTCGTCCGGACCCACCGGACGGTACTCGTCACCCGCAGCGTCGAGGAGTTCCGCCAGGTCGCGCCCATCGCCTCCGCCGCCGGGCTCGGCGTCGTCAACGGCGGCTACACCTACGACCGCGACCTCGTGCACCGCCTGCCCGAGGTCCGCCCCGGCACCACCGTCACCGACCTGGACCCGGCCACCGTCACCGCGCACCTCGACACCGTGGACCCGACCGCCGAACTCCGCGCGGCCGCGTTCCTCGCCGTCGCCCGCGAGACCATCGGCGCCCACGACTGCGACGTGGTCCTGCGCGACTTCCAGCCCGTCACCGCCCCCGCGCTGCTGCTGGACAACCGGGAGGCCCGCCACGAGCGGACCCGCGCCGACCTCGCCTCCGACGGCGACGGCCTCTGGGCCGACATCCTCGGCTCGCTGCGCCAGGACACCGCCCCGGCCCGCCTCGTCCTGAACCACCTCAACCCGCTGGTCCGCCAGGCCCTCACCATCACCGAGCGGGGCCTCGCGGTGACCACCGCCGAAGCCCTGTACGGACAGGCCCTGCTGCTCAGCCGCCGCCCGCTGCGCGCGAGCGAGAGCGCCCTGCTCAACCGGGCCTTCATGGGCCTGCTCACCCACGCCATGCACCACCCGGGCGCGGCCGGCCCCGGCTCCGAGCCCCGGAAGGAACTGTAGATGCTGGACACACCCGAGGCCGTCTTCGAGGCGCTCCGCGAGAACAACGACCGGCCGCACGGCCTGCCCCGCACCGTCACCGCCGAGGAACTCGTCGAGGCGGCCGGGCCGTTCGAACAGCCGGACGTCCTCGTCACCGCCCTGCTGGAACTCATGACGGCGTACGAGTTCACCGGCGAGCACCGCAAGGCACCGGTCGTCTTCGCCCGGCTCCTGAAGCTGTGGGACGAGAAGCCCGACGCCTTCAGCGAATGGGAGGCCCACCAGGTCTTCTGGCGCTTCAAGTGGGTCACCACCTCGCTGCTCCAGGTCCCGGAAGTGCCCCTGGCCACCATCGGCGGCTGGATCGACCGGATGGCCGACCGCTACCGCTCGGCCGGCCACGCCCTCCAGCCCGTCGCCGCCATGCGCCACCACGTCGCCGCGCACACCGGAACCAGCGGCGACGACACCTACGACCTGTGGGCCACCCGCCCGCGCACCGACCTCAGCGACTGCGAGGCGTGCGAGGTCCGACAGCTCGCCTGGCACCACGTGACCGCCGGCGACGACGCCACGGCCCTCGACACCTGGCGGACGGTCCTGGACGGCGACTCGACGTGCAGCGAGGAACCGCAGATGAGCCAGGCCCGCGCCCTGCTTCCCCTGCTGCGGAGCGGCCGCGCCGACGAGGCCCGCTCCCACCACCTGACCGGCTACCGGCGGGTCCGCGGGAACACCGGCATGCTCCACGAGGCCGGCCTGCACCTGGAATTCTGCGCCCTGTCGCGCAACGAGGGCCGCGGCCTGGAGATCCTCGCGGAGAACCGACCGCTGTTCGAGGCGACCGGCGCCCCGCTGGACAAGCTGGGCTTCCTCACCGGCACCGAGCTGCTGCTCGCCCGGATCGTGGCCGACGGGCACGCGGACGCCGCCGTCGCCGGCCCGCTCGGACGGAGCTGGACCGCCGGCGAACTCCTCGACCACGTACGGGCCGAGGCCGAACCCCTGGCCGCCGCCTTCGACGCCCGCAACGGCACCACCGCCGTCGGTGACCGCCGCCGGGCGCGACTGGCCCAGCCGCCCCTGCTCGCCGAACCGCTGCCGCTCGGCCTGCACAGCGCGGCCGTGCCGGGCGGTCCCGCGCGGACCGCCCCGACCGCCGCGGTCCCGTCGCCGGCCGCCGTGAACCTCCCCGAGGACTTCGCGGAACTGGTGCGCGAGGCACGGCGGTCGACCGAGGCCCGGCACCCCGCCGACACCCGACTGTGGCAGCGGATCGCCGCGCGACTGGCGGACGGTACCGGCGCCCCCGAGGACGCGCCCGGCCCCGCCGACCTGCTCCGCGCCGAACTCGCCGAGCAGAGCGCCTTCCTGCTGGCCCGGGACGACCGGCCGGCCGAGGGCGTCGCCGAACTGGAGCGGGCGGCCGAACTGCACGACGAGCTCGACCGGCCCTGGGACGCCCTCTCCGCGCGCACCCGCGCCTTCGCCTGGACCACCACGGGCTTCCGGGACGGGGACGACGACACGGACACCGACCTCGCGGCCGCCGGCCGGGGCGTGCCCGACGCGGCGGAGGTCCGGGCCGTGGTCGAGAAGACCCTGAAGCTGGCCCGGCGCCTCCTCGACGAGGCCCCGATCGAGAAGGGCGCCACCGCCGAGGAGGCCCTGGAGACGGGCGCCGAGACGGCGGCCGACCGCGCGGCCGCCTACCTCGGCGTCCTGCACTCCTGCGCCTTCGCCGCCTTCCACGTCGCCCTCCGGGAGGCCCCCGAGGAGGAACAGGGCGCCCTGGAAGGGTGGTTCGAGGAGGTCAACGGACTGCTGAAGTCCGAGGCGGAACGCCTGTCCCTCCCCCAACACGTCGCCAACGCACGACAGTTCGCCTCCGACATGGCCGGCCGACGCGGCGACGTGGTCCTGGCGGAGAGCGAACTCCGCGCGGCGATCGCGGACACCCTCGCCGCCGACATGCCCTGGCGCGCCGGCCGGCCGCGCGCCCGACTGGCACAGCTCCTCCTCGCGAAGGACGAACCGGCGGAAGCCGCGGAACAACTGCACCAGGCGATCGCGGACGCCGTCCGCCACGACGACGCCGAATTCCCGCTCGCGTCCGCCTACGGCATGCTGGGCCACGCCTGCGCACACCTGGGCGACACGAACGGCGCGGTACGCCACCTCGCGGAGGCCGCGGCCCGGCTCGACCGGGAGGACTCCTTCGCCGAGGCCACCGACCTGCGGTTGCAGCTCGCCGACGTCCTGGGCCGCGCCGACCGGCAGGCCGACGCGGTCGCCGTCCTGGAGTCCGTCCTGTCCGCCGGGGACGCCGGCGCGCCGGAGCACGAACGGATCGTGGCCCAGGTCCGCCTGACCCTGGCCCGAGGGCTCCGCGCCCTGGACGAACACCTCCCGGCGGCCGAGGAGTTCCTGCGCCTCGCCGAGGTGGTGGCCACCTGGCCCGAGGACCGCGAGATCCACACCCTGGTGGCCGCGGAGGCCGCCGTCGCCCTGGCCGAAGCGGGCCACCGGGACGCCGCCGACACCGCGTACCGTCGGGCCGTGGCCGCGCACGCCGAAGGCCCGAACCCGTCCCCCGTGGCCCGCATGATGTGCGAGTTCGCGCGGGTGGCGATGGCCACCGACGGCGCCGAGGGGATCGACGCGGCCCTCGCCCACCTCGACCGCTGCGAGGCGCTGATCGCCGCCGTCACGGACGAGGAGTCCCTCGTCCGCTGGCACGAACGGGGCGCGGTGGCCTACCGGCGCGCCCGGGTCCTGTCCCAGGCGGAGCGCTTCCCGGAAGCCCTGACCGCCGCCGAGGCCGCCATCGCCGCCCACACCGAGGGGGGCGAGGACGGCGAGGTGCCGCGCGCGGAGGCCCTGCGCATCGCCGCCCTCGTCGAGGGCAACGGCCTGGGCCGCTACGACGCGGCCATGGCCCGCCTGGCGGCGGGCGCGGACCGCTGCCGCGCGATCGGCCTCACCGGGGCCGCGGACATCCTCGACGCCCTCCGCGAGGACTTCCGCACCAACCGCCCGTCCTGACGGCGCGCGACCCGGCCGGCGGCCTGTCCGCCCCCGCCGGGCGTGGGCCCGTCCACCACCGCCGGCCGTCCGGCCCCTCCCACGGGGCCCGGGCGGTCGGCGGTGCTCGTACGGGGAGGGGCCGGGGAGTCAGCGGGGACCGCCGCGCCGGGCGAGGGCCCGGAGCACGAGATCGGCGGTCGCCGGCGGATCGAGCAGCGGAGCGCAGTGGTGCGCGCCCTCCCACAGGTGGAAGGACCCCTCGGGAACGGCCTCGGCGATGCCCCGCATGGCCTCCGGGTCGGCCACCCGATCGTGCGCGGCCGCGACGACGGAGACGGGCACGTCCAGACGGGGGAGCGCCCCCAGCACGTCGAAGTCCGCGATCATCCGCAGGACGCGCGCCCACCGCGCGGGGTCGGCCGCGCGGACGCGGTCCCGGGCGTAGCGGACCGCGGGCACGTCGGCTGCCACCGCCTCGGCCGGGAACCAGCGGGCGACGGTCGGCTCGACATCGCCGAGGCCCGAAGCCTCCAGCTCGTCCGCCACGGCGCGGAACGGCGGGAAGGGGCTGGCACGCGTGCACAGCAGCACCACGGAGCGGACCCGCTCGGGACGGTCGAGGGCGAACCGCTGCGCCACCTGCCCGCCGAAGGAATGGCCGACCAGGTCCACCCGCGGCACGTCGAGGAGGTCCAGGAGCGCGGTGAGGTCCTCGGCGAACTCCCGGACCGACCCGGCCGCACGCCCTTCCGACGCGGACCCGTGGCCGCGCAGGTCCGGGACGAGCACACGACAGCGGTCGGAGAGCAGCGGGACGAGACCGTCCCACGCGTGCCGGTCCAACGGCGCGCCGTGCAGGAGCACGCACGCCGCCCCGGCTCCCTCGTCGCGCACGGTCGTCCCGACCTGGGAAGAGAGCCGGAGCCGTCTTTCGACCATCGCGACCCCTCACGACGCAACCAGGCGGAGCACGCACAGCCATCCCCATGGTCCCATCCCGGCCCCCGTCCGGCATCGGGGAGAGGGCGGCCGGGCCGGCCGCTCTCGGGTGGCCGGCCCCTCCTCGGGTTGTGGGTCGGGCCCCGTCGCCCGGTGCCTCAGGAGTCCGTCGTCGCCTCCGCGCGGGGCAGCGGCCGCGTCCCGGGGTCCGCGGACTTGCCCTCCGGGGCGCGGCCCAGGGCCCGGATCGCCGGGACGCAGAGCATCGCGCCGATGCAGACGAGGCCGACGACGGAGGAGAAGAGCAGGACCCGGTCCGCGCCGAAGGCCCCGGCGGCCGGACCGGCGAGGGCGCGGCCCACCGGGATGACCATGATCGAGCCGGCCACGTCGTAGGCCGACACCCGGCTCAGGACGGCCAGCGGTATGTGCGACTGCACGCTGGTGGCCCACATGACCCCCCAGAAGGCGAACCCGCAGCCCGCCACCATCCCGGTCAGCGCGGTCACGGTGAAGGACCAACCGAGCGCGGGAGCGAGGGGGTTGAGGGAGAAGAAGAGCATGGCGCACGCCCCCGCCACGAGGGGACGGCGGGGTCGGACCCGCATGCCCAGCAGACCGCCGATGATGGTTCCGGCACCGTCGGCCGAGGCGATCCAGCCGTACCCGCCCGCCCCGTGCTGCTCGGTGAGCAGCACCGCGGTGAGGGGGATCGCCGGGCCGAAGACGAACAGGCCGTATACCGCCCAGAGCGAGATCACCCCCCACAGCCAGGCCCGGGAACGGAACTCGTGCCAGCCCGTCAGGAGCCGTTGCCACATGGGGTCGTCGTCGGTGTCGGGGGCGGTGCCGAGCCGGCGCAGCGGAGCCAGTCCGAGGGCGCTCAGCGCGTACGCGCCCGCGATGACGGCGAAGGAGCCCGCCACGTTCCAGTAGGCGACGAGCAGGCCCGCCACCCCGGGGCCGAGCAGGGTGCAGATGGCCTCGGAGATCCGCAGGAGGGCGTTGGCCCGCTGGATGTCCTCGGCGACCTGCGGGACCAGGCTCGCCAGCCCCGGCTGGAACATGGCGGTGGCGGCGCCGCTGAGTGCCAGCAGCGCCATGACGTGCCAGAGCCGTACGCCCGTCCCGATCAGGAGCAGTGCCAGCACGAGCATGGCCACCATGCGCACGAGGTCCGCGCCCACCATCATCACCTGGGGGGTGAACCGGTCGGCCAGGACCCCGCCGAACAGCACGAGCAGCACGATCGGCGCCATCCACGCGGCCAGCGCGTAGCCCACCCCCGAAGCGCCGTATCCGGCGCCGAGCACGGCGGTCGTCAGCGACACCATCAGCATGCCGTCGGCGAGCAGCGACGCGCTGCGCGCGGTGAACAGGAGCCGGAAGCGGCTCGACCTCCAGGGGCTGGGCGGCCTGCCGCCCGGCTGTGGGGACACCACTGCCTCATCCATCGTCATGTCACATCCGCCGGAGCCCGGCCGGTCCCTTCGCTGAGTATCCGTTGACGGAGCCACGCGCTGCTCCGGTCCGCCTCCGCCGGCGGGTCCTGGACGATCACGTACCGGCGGGGGGCCAGTACGCCGGGCCGCCCGGGCAGTGCCTCCATGAGCGCGGTGTGCGCCCGTTCCGCGGTCACCGCGGCGGGGCCGGCGGCGATGTACGCGGTGAGTCCGTCCGCCGTGACGTGGACGGCGGGGGCGCCCAGCGCCTCGCGCAGCGTCCGCGCCACGAGCGGGGGTGAGGTCCAGCAGCCGTCCGCCCGGACCCACTGCGGGCCGCGCGGCACCGGCCGCACGCCCGTCACCTCGGTGAGGGAGGCGAGGGGCACGTCGGCCATCGCGGCCGCCTCCAACAGCCGCACCAGACCGGTGAGGAAGCCCTCCGCCTCGGCGCGGGGGAAGAGGGCCGGATCGGCCCACAGGTCGAGGCGCAGCACGGGTGCGGTCGCGTGGACGAAGGTCAGCATCCGGGTGGGCAGGACCTGCCCCTCGTCCCAGCGCAGCTCGTGCTCCGGGCCCCCGCCTTCCGGGTCCCCGCCGTCCGCGTCCGGTTCCGCCCTCAGGGAGGCCACGGTGCCGGGCAGGCTGCTGACGTCGTTGAACACGACGTCGCGGGCGAACCGGCTGCCCCGCGCGAAGGTGACCCGGTCGATCATCTCCCACAGCCGCAGCGAGTCGAACCGGCTGTGCCGGTAGGCGCCCAGGGCCGCGCCCCATGCCTTCTTGAGGAGCGCGTCGAAGGTCGGTACCCGCGTGTCCAGGTGGAGCAGGGCGTCCTGCGACAGGGTGCCGACCGCGCGCACGAGCCGTGGCTGGTAGCGGTTCGAGGTCGGGGCGGCGAGCACGCACGCCTCCTGGCCCGTGCGGTGGGCGACCAGCGCGCACCAGGCCGACAGCAGCACGGTGGATGGTGGGGAGCCGGTCCGTGCCGCCGCCGCCTCCAGGGCGCGGGCCGCCCGGCGCGAGCGGAGCCCGAGCTTCGGCGTGGCCACCTCGGTGCCCTCGGCGCCCGGTTCCGCGAACATGGCCTGCGGGCCGGTGCGGAGGATCCGTTCCCAGTGCCGCAGGGACGCCTCCGCCTTGCGCAAGCCCGCCGGGCTCGCCTCCTCGGCGGCCTGCTCCAGCGGAGTGAGCGAGGTCGGCGCGGGCAGGGTGCCACCGGCCGGCAGGGCGAGGAGGGCCAGCCAGTCCTCCTTGAGCACGGCCAGGGCACCGGCGTCCGTCGCGGCGTGGCTCGCCGCCATGGCCAGGAACACGGGGGTGCCGGCGCTCGTGACGAGGGTGAGGTGCAGGGGGAAGTCCCGGTCCAGTCGGAAGGGCACCGCTCGGGCTCGCCGGGCCAGCGCTTCGGCGTGGCCGGCGCCGGCCACGGGGAGCCGTTCGTGATCCAGCACGGTGACCGTGAACGAGCCCTCGGAGGCCACGACCTGCTCGCGGGCCGCGGCGTCCGCGGCGGGCGGGAAGGTCGTGCGCAGTGCCGCGTGCCGGACGACCAGCGCGCGCAGGGCGGTGAGCACGGCTTCCGTGTCGGTGCCCGGGGGGACGGGCCACACGTCGTGGATGTTGATGTGCTCGGGCTCGTCCCGCAGCATGCAGCGGATCATGTTGGCTTGGCCCAGGGTGACCGGCCCGCGCCCGGGCACGCCGCCCGTGTATGTGAGGGTGCGGGTGTGGGCCACGGGGTCCGGTGCCGCGGCGGTCGGTCCGGACGCGGGCGCGGCGGAGTGGAGCGGCCCGGTCGTGCGGCTCATGCGGGGCTCCCCGCGGTGCGCCGGTCCGTCCGGTCGCCGGTGGTTCCGCTCATCGGGGTGTGCGCGGCCCCGTCCGCCGATCCGTGCGCGAGGTCCTGCGCGCGGCTCCCCCGCACCGCCCCGTTCGCCGGGCCGGGGCCGCCGAGGGTCCGGGCGGCGAGGGTCAGCGCGGGCCAGGCGTCGGCCAGCAGGGCGAAGTCGGCGAGGTCCCGGTGGACTTCGTCGAGGAGTTCCTCGGCGTGCCCGGTCAGACGGTGGGCCGCCTCGGCGTACCGGCCGCCCAGCCTCCGGTACGCGCCGGTGAGGGCGGCGAGCCGTTCGGCGCCTCGGGTGCGGTCCACGGCGGCCCCGGCCCGGAGGGCGGGCGCCACGGCCTCGGGGCGGATCCGTCCGTCGCCGTCGAGCAGCGCGTCGCCGGCCTGCCGCAGGGTGTCGTAGACCGCTTCGAACAGCGGTCCGGAGAGGAGGAACTTGGCGTACCGCAGGTGGTAGGCGAGGAAGCCGGCGCCGGAGCGGCGTTCCGGGGTGTGGTAGTTGACGATGTGTCGGTTGTGCAGGACGCCGGGCAGTCCGGCGTCGTGCACGAGGTGGATGAGGAAGTAGTCGCTGCCGATCGTGTCGAGGGCGGGCGGTAGCGGCACCCGGGAGTAGACCTCGCGGTCCAGGGCGATGTTGCACATGTCGACGCGCGTGGGGCTGACGCGGGTCAGGGTGGTCAGGTCGCGGGTGAAGGCGGTGTTCCCGGCGCCCCGGAAGGACTCCGCGATCAGGTTGCGGCGCCACAGTTCCGGCATGCCCTCGGGCACGGAGAGGCCGACGACCTCCTCGTACACCGCGGGGTCCAGGCGGCGGATCTCGTCCAGGTCGACGGACATCTCGCCGACGAAGGAGCCCCCGACCAGGGAGACGGGCCGGTCGGCGAAGGCGGGGTCGAGCCGGCTGCGCGTGACCCGCCCGGAGACCTCGGAGGCCGGTGGCCCCAGGGTCGCCAGCTCCAGCGGGAAGGGGAAGACCGGCTCCCCGTCCAGGTACTGGTAGCGGCTGTCGGAGTCCCGGCGGTGCACGGAGGAGCAGCCGAGGGCTTCCGCGAGGAGGAAGGCCCGGTCGGTGCAGGCGCCGTAGGAGGTGCCGGACGGCAGCACGAGGTCGAGGAGTCGTCCGGGCGACGCGGCTCCGGAGCGCTCGATCACCTTGCGCAGGAAGGTCCGCTGCCGGTCCTCGTCGTAGTGGTGGACGACCACCCCGGGCGCGGGGGACAGGGCCGCCACGACCTCGCGGTGCGCGGCGAGCGTGGCGGGGTCGGAGGAGTCCAGGACGAGGAGGTGCACCTCGGTGTCGGAGCCCCGGGCGCCGTGGGCGGCCTCTTCGGCCACGGCCCTGATGGTCGCGGCGGACGGGCGGTTCGTGGGGAGGGTCAGGCAGACTCGGCGCACGTCGACTCCCCCCGAGGGTCGGTGGCGGCCGTGCCGGACGCGGCGTCGGGAGCGCCCGCGGCAGTTTCGCCGGCCCCATCGCCGGCGCCGTCCTCCTCGTGCCAGGAGGTGAGCCCGAGCAGGCGGCTGCCCAGGGGGTCGAGGACGGCGGTGGGGTAGCGCTTCGACTCGTGCAGGACGGGATCCCCGACGAGGGTACGGTTCCAGCGGGGGGTCCGCAGGTGTCGCCAGGCTTCGACCCGCGACCGCCGCAGCCGCTCGTGCTCCTCCAGCGCGGGCATCATCGACAGGTACTGGACGGCCCGTACCTGGTCCCGGGAGGTGTTGCGCGCCACGCCGTGGGCGAGCAGACCGTTCCAGATCAGCAGGTCGCCCGGTTCGAGGTGGGGGCGGACGACCGGGTACTCGGCGCGGTCCACGTCCGGGCGGAGCGGGTCCCGGTCCGCGGGCTGGGAGAGCTTCCACTCCTCGAACCGGCGGAAGAGCTCCGGATCGCACTGGAAGCCGCCGGCCTCCGGGGTCGTCTCGTTGAGTGCGATGATCCCCTGCACGCGCTGGGGCGGGACGCCGAGGGTGGTGTCGATGTCCCAGTGCAGATCGATGTCGAACCCCCGGTCGGTGGGCTCGATCAGGGCGCGGTCGCGGTTGCCGACGTTGGGAGGGTTGAGGTTGAGCCGGTCCTGGGTGACCCACAGCTCCTCGCAGTCCCAGACGTCGACGAAGGCGTCGTAGACGCGCCGGGCCTGCCGGTTGTCCCACAGCAGTTGGTGGTGGTACGCCTCCACGAAGCCGTACACGTGCAGCTGCCGGTCCAGTTCGGAGCGCCACGGCCGGTCCTCGTACCAGCTGTCGGGGCGCTCGGGATCGAGGCCCTGGAACTCCCAGGTGAAGTCGAGGAGTCGGCGCGCGGCCTCGGGGGTGACGGCCTGTTTCACGATGACGTGGCCGAAGGTCTGCCAGTGCGCGAAATCGGCCTCGGAGAGCACCCGCAGCGGTCTCGACTTCGTCAGCTCGCGCAGGGTCGTCCCGGCGAGGTAGGACTCGCCGTCCGCGCTGAAGTAGGGCCGTTCGGTGGCGGCCCGGTGCAGTCGGGGGAGGGCGCGGCGGGAGGTGGGCGTCGTCATGTGATCCCTCCAGGGCTGGGGTCGGGAGGCCGTCCGGTGCGCGGCCCGCCGTCGACGGGGCGGGCGCGGATGCCGCTCCGGCCCGGGTCCGGGGCCCGGGCCGTGGTCCGGAGCCCGGTACGGCGTCGGACCGGAGGAGCGGGCCGCTGGGGGCGGACCGTGGGGGCGGATCGGGGCGCGCGGACCGGTTCCGCGTCCGGCCGTCGGATTCCGGATCCGGCGGTCGGAGGCGCGGCGTCGAGAGCAGAATTGGTGTAGACCATGCCTGCTGTCAAGTGCCCTCCGCGAGGGCCCGATTGCCGCAGACGGCTATTTTCGGCCAAGGTCCGGACGTCTCCGCCATGCCCGTCATGTGGTCTAGACATTCCGAAGCGGAGCGGCCTAATGTCGCCGTGCGTGACCGAGCCCCTGATGGGACATCAGCCGGCCGGCCGACCGCCGCCGCGCGCCCCCGGTCAACGGCGACCACGGACATCGAGGCACACGACTTCGATGCCCCCGCGCCGACGCGCACCCCGGGCGCGCGACCACGCCGGTCCGCCCGCGGAGCGCGCCCACCGGTCCCGCACCCGGTCGGGGAGCCCGTGATCACGGGCCGCCCGACCGACCCCACGCTTTCGCTCCGTTCGTCCACCCCCAGAGGAAGCGGTTTCCATGAGCACACCCCTTTCCGCCCCCCGGCGCCCCGACCTGAAGAGCCCCGGTCCGGGCCTGGTCACCCTGGACCCGACCCTGACCGCCCTCCTGCGCGGACTGGACGGACTCCTCACCGGACTCGCCGCGGACTCCGGGGCGCCCGAGGTCATGGGACCGCCCCTGCTGCCCGTCGACGGGCTCGCCCGGTTGGACTTCTTCCGTAACTTCCCCCACCTCGGCGTCTGGGCCGGCCGCGTGGCCCCGGACGCCCTCGACGCCCTGGCCGCCGGGGAGACCCCCGGCGAGCGCCCCCTGACCCCCACCGGCTACCTCCTCCCGTCCGCCACCTGCTACGGACTGCTGCTCTCCCTGGAGGGCACGGACGTCGGCGAGGAGGGCCTGCGCCTCTCCGCCGCCGGCCGGTGCTTCCGCAACGAGGACCACTACGACGGACTGCGCCGCCTGTGGGGCTTCCACATGCGCGAGGTCGTCTACCTCGGCACCAAGGACGGGGCCGTGGCGCACCTGGAACACGGTGCCCGGTTCATCGGGGAGGCCGCCGCCCGCCTCGGTCTGGACCTCACCAGGAAGGTCGCCGACGACCCCTTCTACGACAAGGGCGGTTCCCGGGCCCGACTCATGGCCCTGGACCCGGTCAAGCACGAGTTCTGCGCCCCCGACGGTACCGCCATCGCCTCCGTCAACCGCCACCGCAACTTCTTCG
Source organism: Streptomyces sp. NPDC097619 (assembly GCF_040302735.1). Taxonomy (NCBI): domain Bacteria; kingdom Bacillati; phylum Actinomycetota; class Actinomycetes; order Kitasatosporales; family Streptomycetaceae; genus Streptomyces; species Streptomyces sp. NPDC097619. The sequence continues at coordinate 57,125 of NZ_JBEOSD010000031.1, forward strand.
GGGAGCGCCTGGACATCCGCGCCGGCGCCGCCGGGCCCGCCTACAGCGCCTGCGTGGCCTTCGGCCTCGAACGCTGGGGGCACGCGATGGTCCTCGCCCACGGCACCCCCGAGCGCGCCCTGGACCGGCTCCGCGCGGCACGCGACTGACCGGCCCCACCCGGCCCCCCGTCTCCTTCCGCTTTTTCCGCTTCCGCTCGTCCCGACCCCTGCGATTGCCCTGCGCCACCCTTGCGACATCCCCGCACACCCGCACGATCCCGCACCGAGGAGCACCGCCCCGTGAACCGCATCACCTCATGGCTGCACGAGAAGAACCCCGGCCTCGACGGGCCCATCGACACCGACGAGGACCTGATCGAGGCCCGGCTCATCGACTCCATGGACTTCCTGGAGTTCATCGACCTGCTGGAGGAGCTCTCCGGCACCACCATCGACCTCCAGGAGGTCACCATCGACGACTTCCGCACCCTCGCCCGGGTCCAGGAGCGCTTCCTCAGCGCCGCGAGCTGACCGCGTGCGCACGACGGCCGCCCCGGGCGCGGCACCGGGCGCGAGCGGCGCGGGTACGGACCCGGGCGACGCGGCGCCCCCGCGGGCGGGCGGCGTCCTCGCGGTCGTCGCCCGCACCGCGGAGGTCCTCGCCCACCCCCTGCTGCACCCGGGGCTGCTCGCGCCCTGGGAGCGGGACCGGCTCGCCGGCATCAGGAGCCCGGACCGCCGCGAGGACGTCCTGGCGGCGAGGCTCCTCGTCCGGCTGTGCACCGCCGGCCACACCGGGCTGCCCCTCGAAGCCGTCGCCCCGGCCCAGCGCTGCCCCGGGTGCGGCCGGGCCGGCCACGGACGCCCGTACCTCCCCGGCCGGCCCGACCTCGGGCTCAGCTACAGCCACGCGGACGGCCTCGTGGCGGCGGCCGTCGGACCCGGCGCCGTCGGCATCGACGTCGAACCCTCGACCCGCCGCCCCGGCCCCCTGCGCCAACTCCGCCGCCTCGTCCCCGCACCCGAACTCCGCGAAGCCCTCGACGGACCGGATCCCGGGCCCGCCCTGTTGGCCCTGTGGGTGCGCAGGGAAGCGCGGATCAAAGCCGGCCGCGCCGATCTCCCCGTGCGCGTGTGGTCGGACCCCGAACGCTCGGCGACCGCCGCCGTCGCGGCCCTGCCGGCCGTCACCCCGTCCGTCCGCGCCCTGTCCGGCCTCCACGCACCCGTCCCGGCGGGCCCCCGTCAGCCCGGGTGACCGGCCAGCCCGGTGCGGTGCGCCAGGACGACGGCCTGGACCCGGTCGCGCAGGCCGAGTTTGGCCAGGATGCGCGAGACGTACGTCTTGACGGTCTCCGGCGTGATGAACAGGACCGCCGCGATCTCGGCGTTCGACAGCCCTTGGGCGACCTGCCGGAACACCTCCAACTCCCGCGGGGTCAACGCGCCGGTCACCGCGCTCCGTTCCCCGCTCGCGGGGCGGAGGTGCTCGGCGTGGTGGCCGATGAGGTGACGCGTGACGGCCGGGGCGACCAGGGCGTCGCCGCGGGCCACCGTCCTGATGCCGCCGACCAGTTCCGCCGGCGGCGAGTCCTTGAGGAGGAAACCGCTGGCTCCGGCCTTGAACGCGTCGTACACGTACGCGTCGACGTTGAAGGTGGTGACGACCAGCACCCTCGGAGGGTCCTCCGCGTCCGGGCCGGCGAGCCGCAGGGTGGCCTGGATGCCGTCCAAGAGGGGCATGCGAATGTCCATGACGACCACGTCGGGGCGGAGCCGCCGTGCGAGCCGGACGGCCTCGTGCCCGTTCTCGGCCTCTCCGACGACCTCCATGTCGTGCTGGGCGGAGAAGATGGTGGCGTAACCGGCGCGCACCAGCGCTTGGTCGTCGCAGACCAGGACGCGGATCGGCGGCCGCGGTCCCTCACTCACGGGGCTCCTCCCGAACGGGCCGGCACGGGATCACGGCGTGGACCTCGAACCCGCCCCCGGCCCGGGGCCCGGCCCGGAGCCGGCCGCCGAGCACCCCCACCCGCGTACCCAACCCGGCCAGCCCCCGCCCCCCGCCCGCCGGGTCGGATTCCACCGGGGCCGACCGGCCGGAGGTTCCCGCGGTGGTCCCGGCGGTCGGTCCTTCGGCCGTTCCGTCCGCCGTCCCGTCCGCCGCTCCGTCCGTCGTGACGGTGATCTCGTCGTGGTCCTCCTCGTACCGGACCAGGACACGAGTGCGCTGTCCGGCCGCGTGCTTGAGCGCGTTGGTCAGGGCCTCCTGCACCACCCGGTAGGCGGCCGGCTCGCACTCCGCGCTCCGCGGACGCCGCTCACCGAGCTCGCCGAACTCGACGGACAGGCCCGCCGCGCGCGTCTGCTCGATCAGATCGCCCACCCGCCCGAGAGCGGGAGCCCGGTGGGCGCGTGCCCCGTCACCGGCGGCGGACTCCCCGGTCGCCTCCAGCACGCCGAGCAGGTGGCGCAGGTCCGTCAGCGCCCGACGACCCGTCGCGCTCACGTGCGTCAGCGACTCCCCGGCCCGCTCGGGCGCGTCGGCGAGCAGGAACTGGGCGGCGTCGGACTGCACCACCATCGCGGTCACGTGGTGCGTCACCACGTCGTGCAGTTCCCGCGCGATCCGGGCCCGTTCCGCGGCCGCGGCCGCCTCGGCGCTCAGTGCGCGCCGTTCCGCCTCCTGCCTCCGGTTCTTGCGCACGGTGCTCCCCACGAGCCAGAACGCGGCGAGGACCAGATGAAAGGCGAGGTAGTCCCAGACGGTCTGGGGCGAGCCGAGGCGGTGCAGGACGACGGCCGGCACGACGTAGCCGGCACTCAGCGCGGCGGCGAGGCCGCCACGCGACCGCACCTGGTGGGCGCCGGCGGAGTAGAGGGCCAGGTACAGTCCCAGGCCGGCGAGCGTGGTGGCGAAGCCCAGTGCCTGGTGCGCGGCGAACGCGCCGGCGATCACGGCGACCGTGGCCGCCGGCCGGCGGCGCCGGGCCACCAGGGGAAGGCTCTGCGCCAGGACCAGGAGCAGTCCCGGCAGGCTCGCAGGCCGCTGCGGGAGGTCGCCGATCTGCGCACCGATGTGGGACAGGCCCGGCACGAGCGCCAGCAGCGCGAGCGCCACGGCCGGCACCCCGTCCTTGACGGATGCCTCGCACGCCCGCCACCGGTCGTACGGCACCCTCAGCAGCGGGAAGCCGGCGGTGGCCCGGGGCGGTGTCACGGCTGGTACCTCCGGTCCAGGGGTCTCGGCGGCCGGAGCGGTGAGCGCTCAACGGCCGGGGCGGGGACGGATCCCACCCTCGCGGTGGGCCCCGCGGAGCATCGGGACGGCGATGGCCGCGCCGAGCAGGACGGGCACGATCGACGCCTCCAGTCCGAAACCACCGCCGGTCAGCAGGGCGGGACCGTGTATGTCGACCGTGAACCAGCCTTCGGGAGTGTGACCGGAGACCGGGATGCCGAGCAGCTGTTCGGCTGCGTTCCAGGTGAAGTGCAGCCCGGCGACGAACCAGATGTTACGCCGCCACAGGAACGCCGCACCCAGCAGGACCCCTGCTTCCACGGCGATCGCCAACGCGCTCCACACGGAGGCGTGTTCGGCCCCGAGGTGAGCGACACCGAAGAACAGCGACGTGAGCACGAGGGCGGCCCGACTGCCCCACAACCGCTCCAGCGTCTGCAGCGCGAGACCGCGGAACAGCAGCTCCTCCGTGACCGCGCCGCCGATCTGCACCATGACCGTCGTCCACAGCACCGGCAGGAAGCCCCGGCCTGCCCAGGAGAACGAATAGCCCCCGAAGAGGGTGAGGAGCAGCACCGGCACGAGGATGAAGCCCAGGCCGATCCCGCCACCGAGCAGAGCCTCCCGCCCCGCCCCCCGCCGGGAGATCTCCGGAACCGGACGCCGCGCGACGTGCCGCATCACCCACGCGTACACCGCCACCGCCGCGGCCGCGCCCAGCAGTGGCACCGGGCCCGGCCCGGTCGCCGTCAGCCCCGACACCAGCCCCACGCCGAGCGCCCCCGTCAGCAGCAGGCCGATCGGAGAGCGGATCGCACGCCCGAACGGCCCGGCGGGGGAGGCGCCGACGGCTTCGTCCGCGCCGGATCCCGTCCCGTGCCCCGCAGTGGACCTCGTACCCATGGTGACCTCCTGTCGCGGCCACACGTGGCGGTGACCCGAGGAGCACGCTAGGAATCCGCGGCGTCCGGCGGATCACCCACCGGCGGACGGTCCGGGTAGCTCTCACGGGGGATGCGCGGGACGGTCCACTGCGGCACGATCGGTCGACGACGCGTACCCGTTGGCCACAACTGGTCAGCAGATGGGCGGATTTGCTGTGGACACAAGCTGGATTCGGTCCTGTCGAAACCGGTGAAGGCGAGGTGAAATTGGTGTAGACCTACGCCCTGCACAGGAGCTCGGGAGGGTGAGTCATGAGGGTGAGACGTCGTGGGCTGCGGATGTCCGGAGCCGGTTGTCTGGCCATGGTGCTGCTGGCCGGCTGCGGCATGGGGTCCGGGTCCGACAAGGGCGAGGTGGTCCTTCGGGTCGTGGCCGCGGACTACGGAGAGGGCCCGCTCGACTCCTCCACCACGTTCTGGAAGCACCTCGCCTACCGCTACGGGAAGGCGAACCCCGGCGTGCGGGTCGAAGTGACCGTCCTGTCCTGGAACGACGTGGACGCGAAGGTCGCCGAGATGGTCGAGAAGGGGCGTGCGCCCGACATCGCGCAGATCGGCGCCTACGCCGACTTCGCCGCCGCCGGAAAGCTGTACCCGGCCGACGAACTCCTCTCCGTCCGCACGGAGGCCGACCTCCTGGCCCCCCTCGCGGACGCGGGCCGGGTCCACGGCGACCAGTACGGCCTGCCGTTCGTGGCCTCCACCCGGCTGATGTTCTACAACACGGACCTCCTGGAGGACGCGGGCGTCATCGCCAAGGGCGCGGCCTGGCAGCCGCGGACCTGGGCCGAGCTGACGGCCGCGGCGAAGAAGCTCAAGGAGAACGGGGTCCGCACGCCCATCGCGCTCCCCCTGGGGCCGGAGGAGGCGCAGGCGGAGTCGATGCAGTGGATGCTCGCCGGCGGGGGCGGCATCACGAACGACTCCGAGGGCTACGTCATCGACTCCACCGCGAACGTCAAGACCTTCGAATACCTCCGGGACGACCTCGTCGGCGCCGGGCTGACCGGCCCGGACGAGCCGGGCGGCCTCGACCGCCGCCGCGCCTTCGAGGCGTTCACGGACGGCCAGGTCGGGATCCTCAACGGCCACCCCACCCTGGTGCAGCAGGCACACGCGAAGGGCATCAAGCTCGGGATGGTCCCCCTGCCCACGACGGACGGCTCCGAGCCCAGGGCGATGGGCGTCGCCGACTGGATCATGGCCTTCAAGAACGGCCACCCCAAGGAGTCCGGAGCTTTCCTCGACTACCTCTACGAGGAGAAGAACGTCACCGCCTTCACCGCCAAGTACGGCCTGCTGCCGGTGACCACCTCCGGCTACCGCCGCATGCTCGACTCCGACGACCCCAAGACCGCCCCCCTGAAGGTCTTCCTGCGCGCCCTGCCCTCCTCCCGCCTCTACCCGGTGGGCAAGAAGTCCTGGGCGGGCGTGAGCGCCGAGTTCAAGAAGAGCGTCGGCGGAGCGGTCGCCCCGGACGGCCGACCGGCTGACGTCCTCGCCGACATAGCGGAAAGCGCCCGCAAGGCGGAGGGCACCCCCTAGGCCGTGTCTTCCGGATCTTGCCTGGCCCGCGACGCCTGGCACCGCACCTCGCGGCGTTGCCGGAAAGCCTGATTACGTCCAGTAGGCAGGC
>NZ_JBEOSD010000032.1:0-60760 GCF_040302735.1 Streptomyces sp. NPDC097619
CGGCCGTCGGCGATCCTCCGCCAGTTGGTACGGGCCAGGACCTGCTGGACCGCGAGCACCTGGGCGGCCTGCAGATGCGCCCGGACACCCCCACCCGGCCCCCCACCCCCTCCAGCGCCAGCAGCCTCTCCTTGCGGTCGAGCCCGCCCCCGTACCCCGTCATGCTCCCGGAGGCCCCGATCACCCGGTGGCAGGGCACCACGATGCCGATCGGGTTCTTGCCGTTGGCGAGCCCCACCGCCCGGGAGGCGTTGGGTTTGCCCAGCCGCGCGGCGAGCTCCCCGTAGGACCAGGTCTCCCCGTAGGGGATCTGCCGGAGCTGGTCCCACACGCTGCGCTGGAACTCGGTGCCCTCCAGCCGCAGCGGCAGGTCGAAGACGGTCAGCTCGCCCGCGAAGTACGCCGTGAGCTGCCGCCCCACCTCCGCGAACGGCTCCTCTTCGGGATCCACCCGCGGGCCGAAGGTCTCCTCGGCCGGCCGGTGCCGCTGTCCGGTCATGTAGAGCCCGCTGAGGACCCCGTCGGTGGCGACGAGGGTGAGCGGCCCGTACGGGCTGTCGACGACGGTGTGCTGTCGGTTCTGCTGCTCCATGGCGGTGCTTTCTGTGCTGACCGGCCGGGACCGGCGGGAACGGGTCGGGGGTCGAGGGGGCCCGGGGCGGCGGAGTGCTCGCGGCCGGGCCGGTCAGTCCGGCAGCAGGTTCACCGGGTGCGAGTCGGTGGCCCACAGGTACTGCACGGCGTAGGCCCGCCAGGGCCGCCAGCTCGTGGCGCGGGCGGTGAGCGCCGCCGGGGTGTGCGGCAGTCCCAGGGCCTGTGCGGCCTTGCGCACGCCGAGGTCGGAGGCGAGGAAGGCGTCCGGGTCCCCGAGGGCCCGCATCGCGATCACCTCCACGGTCCAGGGCCCGAATCCGGGCAGCGTGCCGAGCTGGGCGCGGGCCCGTTCCCAGTCGCTGTCGATGCCGAGCGGCAGGGAGCCGTCGGCGAGGGCCGCGGCCAGGGTGGTGAGGGTGGTGCGGCGGCTGCGGGGGAGGGCCAGGGTCTCCGGGTCGAGCCCGGCCAGGGCAGCCGGTGCGGGGAAGAGCCGGGTGAGGCCGCCCTCCGGGTCGGAGACCGGCTCGCCGTGAGCGGCCGCGAGCCGCCCCGCGTGGGTGCGGGCGGCCGCCGTGGACACCTGCTGTCCCAGGACGGCCCGGACGGCGAACTCGGCGGCGTCCACGGTGCGCGGGACGCGGCGGCCGGGACCGGCCGCGACCAGCGGGGCGAGCAGCGGGTCCGCGGACAGCTGGGCGTCCACGGCCTCCGGGTCGGCGTCCAGGTCCAGCATCCAGCGGCAGCGGCTGATGGCGATGGTGAGGTCGCGCAGGTCGGTCAGGGTCAGCCGGCACTCCACGTGGCCCTCCCGAGGGGCGAGGGCGACCACCCCGGTCCCGTAGGGGAGGCGCAGGGTCCGCCGGTAGGCGCCGTCCCGCCATTCCTCGACCCCGGGCACGGCGGTGGCCGCGAGGTGCCCGAAGAGGTTGGAGGGGTTCAGCGGGGCCCGGTACGGCAGCCGCAGGGTCAGCGTGCCGGGGGCCGGCGCGGCGGTCGGGCCGCCGGATCCGCCGCCGGACTTCGCGGCGCGGGCCCGCAGCTCGCCCGGGGCCAGTGCGAAGACCTCGCGGACCGTCTCGTTGAAGGTGCGGATCGAGGAGAACCCGGCGGCGAAGGCCACCTCGGCCATGGGCAGCGCCGAGGTCTCGATGAGCAGCCGGGCGGTCTGGGCCCGCTGGGCCCGCGCCAGGGCCAGGGGGCCCGCGCCCAGCTCGGCGTTGAGCTGCCGTTCGATCTGGCGGGTGGAGTAGCCGAGCCGGGAGGCGAGCCCGGGGACCCCTTCGCGGTCCACGACGCCGTCGCGGATCAGCCGCATCGCGCGGGCCACGGCGTCGGCCCGGGCGTTCCACTCGGGGGAGCCGGGGCTGGTGTCGGGGCGGCACCGCTTGCAGGCCCGGAAGCCGGCCTGCTGGCAGGCGGCGGCGCTGGGCAGGAAGGTCATGTTCTCGGTCTTCGGGGGCACGGCCGGGCAGCTGGGTCGGCAGTAGATCCGGGTCGTCAGGACGGCGGTGAAGAACCATCCGTCGAAGCGGGCGTCCTTGGACCGCACGGCGCGCACGCAGCGCTCGGTGTCGGTGTGCATGACTCCAGCATCCGGTACCCGGACACCCGGGGCTGGCGGTTTTCCGACATCACGCTCACGGGTGAGCCGTCGCGGGGGAGCCCCTTTCACCCGGCCCGCGGACCTCGTGCGGCGCGGGCCCGGGCACGCCGGAGCCCCGGTCGCCCCGGAGCCGCCGAAGCCCCCGCGCCCCGAAGCCCCCGGGCACGCCGGAGGCCCCGGACACCGTGGGTGTCCGGGGCCTCCTCGTGATCCTCGGTTCCGCGCCCCGGGGGGGCGCGGGTACCGCTAGCGCAGCTCGGTGGCCCGGGCCTCGCGGCGGTTGTGGCGGAAGGTGTTGACCCGCCGGGTGGTCGCGAACAGCGGAATGGTCGCGGCCAGCACGATCTGCAGGGCGCAGCCGGTCTGGAGCAGGGCCTGACCGCCGGGGGCGTCGAAAGCCCAGGCGGCCAGCAGGCCCATGGCGCCGACGATCCAGCTGAGCATCGCCACCGCGAGGACGCCCCGCGGCTTCGGGTACTCGACCCGGCTCACCATCAGCCAGGCCACACCGATGATGGCCAGCAGGGTGGGCACGAAGGGCAGCTCCAGCAGCACGATCGACACGACCGTCAGCGCGCCGAAGGGGCTCGGCATGCCCTGGAACATGCCGTCCTTCATGGTGACGCAGCTGAATCTCGCGAGTCTGAGCACCACGGCGAGCAGCACCACGATCGCCGCCAGCGCCGACACCCGCTGGTGCGCGTCGTCGGCGACCATGCCGTAGACGAGCACGAAGTACGCGGGGGCCAGGCCGAAGCTGATCAGGTCGGACAGGTTGTCCAGCTCGGCGCCCATCGGCGAGCTGCGGAGCTTGCGCGCCACGAGCCCGTCGAAGAGGTCGAAGACCGCCGCGAGCAGCATCAGTATCACCGCGGTGGCGGCGCTGTGACGGGCCATGCCCGTCTCGTCACTGCCGGTGAGGTGCGGGATCAGGATCCCGGTGGTGGTGAAGTACACCGCCATGAAGCCACAGGTGGCGTTGCCGAGGGTGAGGGTGTCCGCTATCGACAGCCGCAGCGAGAGGGGCATCTCCTCGCCGTCGGTCTCCTCCTCGGCCTCCGGGACCCAGCCCGCCTGGGGCTTGGGGTGAGTCTCGGGGTCAGTCACGGTCAATTCGAGTCACTCCCGCCGTGGTGGCCTGACCGACCTCGACCGCGACCTCGACACCTTCCGGGAGGTAGATGTCGACGCGCGAGCCGAAGCGGATCAGACCGATCCGATCGCCCTGCTCCACCTTCGTGCCCGCGGGCACGTACGGGACGATGCGTCGGGCCACCGCGCCCGCGATCTGCACCATCTCGATGTCTCCGAGCTCGGTGTCGAAGTGCCAGACGACGCGCTCGTTGTTCTCGCTCTCCTTGTTGAACGCCGGGACGAAGCCGCCGGGGACGTGCTCGACCGCGGTCACCGTGCCCGCCAGCGGGGCGCGGTTGACGTGGACGTTCAGCGGGCTCATGAAGATCGCGACCCGGGTGCGGCCGTCCTTCCACGGCATGATGCTCTGCACCACGCCGTCGGCCGGCGAGATGACGCGGCCCTGGGCGATCTCGCGCTCGGGGTCGCGGAAGAACCACAGCATGCCCGCCGCGAGGGCGGTGGTGGGCACGGCCGCCGCGGCCCAGCGACCGGACTTGCGGGCGCGGGTCAGGCTGAACGCGGCCGTGGCCAGGGTCGGCAGGAGCCACGGCGATGCTCCGCGGGCGAGGCGTACGCCGGAGACGCTGTCTCGATGTGCAGAGGTTTGGCTGTGGGGCATGGATGACCTTCGTAGCGGGTGATCGCCGCGCCGCAAACAGGGGGACGGGACGGCGGCTTTACTGGAATGCTAGCGGTTACGTGTAACAACTGGGCAAGCCAGAAGCCGAGTCGATGGCCCGAAGCCGGTGACAGGGTGTGACCCTTTCGCGAACATTTTTCGGACAAAGCCCGGCGAAAGGGACGTTCAGCCCTGGAGTCGGTACTCCTCCAGCAGGCGTCGCCCAATGATCATTTTCTGGATCTCGGCGGTACCTTCACCGATCAGCAGCATCGGCGCCTCCCGGTAGAGCCGCTCGATCTCGTACTCCTTGGAGAACCCGTATCCACCGTGGATGCGGAAGGCGTCCTCCACCACTTCCTTGCAGTACTCGGAGGCGAGGTACTTCGCCATCCCGGCTTCGAGGTCGTTTCGTTCCCCGGAGTCCTTTTTGCGTGCCGCGTTCACCATCATCGCATGGGCGGCCTCGACCTTGGTAGCCATCTCGGCCAGCTTGAACTGGATCGCCTGGTGCTGGGCGATGGGCTTGCCGAAAGTGTGACGTTGCTGGGCGTAGGAGACACCCAGTTCGAAAGCACGCTGAGCGACCCCGCAGCCACGCGCCGCCACATTCACGCGGCCGACCTCGACCCCGTCCATCATTTGGTAAAACCCACGACCCGTGACCCCGCCCAGCACGCGATTGGCCGGAATGCGCAGTCCGTCCATGATGAGCTCGGTCGTGTCGACCCCCTTGTAGCCCATCTTGTCGATCTTGCCCGGAATGGTCAGGCCCGGACGGACCTCACCGAAGCCCGGCTCCTTCTCGACCAGGAAGGTCGTCATCGACTTGTGCGGGGCGGAACCCTCCGGGTGTCCTTCGTCACTCCGCACCAGCACGGCCACCAGCGTGGAGCTGCCGCCGTTGGTCAGCCACATCTTCTGACCGTTGAGGACGTACTCCTCGCCGTCCCGCACCGCCTTCGACGTGATGGCCGACACATCGGAGCCCAGCCCCGGCTCGGACATCGAGAAGGCCCCGCGCACCTCGCCCAGCGCCATCCGCGGCAGGAAGTGGTCCTTCTGCTCCTGCGTGCCGTGCTGCTTCAGCATGTACGCCACGATGAAGTGGGTGTTGATGATGCCGGAGACCGACATCCAGCCGCGCGCGATCTCCTCCACGCACAGGGCGTAGGTGAGGAGGCTCTCGCCCAGGCCGCCGTACTCCTCCGGGATCATCAGACCGAACAGCCCGAGCTCCTTGAGACCGTCCACGATCTCCTGGGGGTACTCGTCGCGGTGCTCCAGCGCCGTGGCGACCGGGATGATCTCCTTGTCGACGAACTCCCGGACGGTCTTGAGGATCTCCTGCTGGACGTCGGTGAGTCCGGCGGTCTGGGCGAGACGGGCCATCGTTACTTCCCCTGTTCCTTCAGCTGGGGCCGGCCGGGCTGCTCGCCGCCGCGCTCCTTGACGTAGGTCTCGGTCGGGACCATCACCTTGCGCCGGAAGACGCAGACGAGGGTGCCGTCCTGCTTGTAGCCCTTGGTCTCCACGTACACGATGCCGCGGTCGTCCTTCGACTTCGACGGGGTCTTGTCGAGGACCGTGGTCTCCCCGTACAGCGTGTCGCCGTGGAAGGTCGGCGCCACGTGCCGCAGCGACTCGATCTCCAGGTTGGCGATGGCCTTCCCGGAGACGTCCGGCACCGACATGCCCAGCAGCAGCGAGTACACGTAGTTGCCCACCACGACGTTCTTCCCGAAGTCGGTGGTGTTCTCGGCGTAGTTCGCGTCCATGTGGAGCGGGTGGTGGTTCATGGTGAGGAGGCAGAAGAGGTGGTCGTCGTACTCGGTGACCGTCTTCCCGGGCCAGTGCTTGTAGACCGCCCCGACCTCGAACTCCTCGTAGGTGCGTCCGAACTGCATGGCCCTACGCCTCCGGGATCTCGAACTTGGTGGTGCGCTGCATGCCCGCCGCCCGGCCCTTGCCCGCGATGACCAGCGCCATCTTCCGGCTGGCCTCGTCGATCATCTCGTCGCCGAGCATCGCCGAGCCCTTCTTGCCGCCCGCCTCGGAGGTGCACCAGTCGTAGGCGTCGAGGATCAGCTCGGCGTGGTCGTAGTCCTCCTGGGAGGGGGAGAAGACCTCGTTGGCGGCCTCCACCTGGCCCGGGTGCAGCACCCACTTGCCGTCGAAGCCCAGGGCGGCGGCGCGCCCCGCGACCTCGCGGTAGGCGTCCACGTCCCGGATCTGGAGGAAGGGGCCGTCGATGGCCTGGAGGTCGTGGGTGCGGGCCGCCATCAGGATCCGCATCAGGATGTAGTGGTAGGCGTCCGCCGGGTAACCGGGCGGCTGCATGCCCACGACCAGCGACTTCATGTTGATGGAGGCCATGAAGTCGGCCGGGCCGAAGATGATGGTCTCCAGGCGCGGCGAGGCGGCGGCGATCGCGTCGACGTTCACCAGGCCCTTGGCGTTCTCGATCTGCGCCTCGATGCCGATCCGGCCGACCTCGAACCCCATGGTCTTCTCGATCTGGGTGAGCAGCAGGTCCAGGGCCACCACCTGCTGGGCGTCCTGCACCTTCGGCAGCATGATGCAGTCCAGGTTCGGGCCGGCGCCCTCGACCACCGTGATCACGTCGCGGTAGGTCCAGTGGGTGGTCCAGTCGTTGACCCGGACCACCCGGGTCTTCCCGGTCCAGTCGCCCTGGTTCAGGGCCTCCACGATGGTGTGGCGGGCGCCCTCCTTGGCGAGCGGGGCGCAGGCGTCCTCCAGGTCCAGGAAGACCTGGTCGGCGGGGAGCCCCTGGGCCTTCTCCAGGAACCGCGGGTTCGAACCCGGGACCGCCAGGCAGGAGCGGCGCGGCCGGAGCCGGTTCACGGGCGTGGTCATGCGGGGACCTCCGTACTGATCAGGGGGCTGAGCTTGTTGGCTGTGCGGATCTCGTCGACGATACGGCCGATGATCTCCGTGATGCCGAAGTCCTTCGGGGTGAAGACGGCGGCCACTCCCGCGGCCTTCAGTTCCTCGGCGTCGGCGTTCGGAATGATGCCGCCGACGATGACGGGCACGTCACCCGCCCCCGCCAGGCGCAGTCGCTCCAGGACGTCGGGGACCAGCGCGCTGTGCGAGCCGGACAGGATGGACAGTCCCACGCAGTGCACGTCCTCCGCCAGGGCGGCCGTGGCGATCTGCTCGGGGGTGAGCCGGATGCCCTGGTAGACCACCTCGAACCCGGCGTCGCGGGCGCGGACGGCGATCTGCTCGGCCCCGTTGGAGTGTCCGTCCAGTCCGGGCTTGCCGACGAGCAGCCGCAGCCGTCCGGCGCCCAACTCCTCCGCGGTCCGGGTCACCTTGGCGCGGACCTCGGCCAGCGGGGTGCCGGGCTCGGCGGCGACCGCCACGGGGGCCGAGGAGACCCCGGTGGGGGCCCGGAACTCGCCGAAGACCTCGCGGAGGGCCCCGGCCCACTCGCCGGTGGTGACACCGGCGCGGGCGCACTCCAGGGTGGCCTCCATCAGGTTCTCGGTGCCCGCGGCGGCCTCCTTGAGGCGGTCCAGGGCCTGGCCGACGGTGGGGAAGACGAACGGGTCGCCCTCGCCCTGCCGGTCGGTGGACTCCTGCCGCTCGCCGCGCCAGCGCCCGATCCGCTCGACGATCTGCTGCTCCACCCGCCCGTCGACGGTCATGATGGCCGTGTCCAGGTCGGAGGTGAGCGGGTTGGGCTCGGTCTGCCGGAAGCAGTTCACTCCGACGATCTTGTCCTCGCCGGCCTCGATCCGGGCCCGCCGCTCGGCGTGCGAGGAGACCAGGCGGGACTTCAGGTAGCCCGACTCCACGGCCGCCATCGCGCCGCCCATCTCCTGGATCCGCTCGATCTCCTCCAGGCACTCCGCCACCAGGGCGTCGACCTTGGCCTCGATCACGTGGGAGCCGGCGAAGATGTCCTCGTACTCCAGCAGGTCGCTCTCGTGCGCCAGGACCTGCTGGATCCGCAGCGACCACTGCTGGTCCCAGGGGCGGGGCAGGCCCAGGGCCTCGTTCCACGCGGGCAGCTGCACGGCGCGGGCCCGGGCGTCCTTGGAGAGGGTGACGGCCAGCATCTCCAGGACGATCCGCTGGACGTTGTTCTCCGGCTGGGCCTCGGTCAGCCCGAGGGAGTTGACCTGGACCCCGTAGCGGAAGCGCCGCTGCTTGGCGTCCTCGATGCCGTACCGCTCCAGGGTGATCCGGTCCCAGATGCGCCCGAAGGCGCGCATCTTGCACATCTCCTCGATGAAGCGGACGCCCGCGTTCACGAAGAAGGAGATCCGCGCCACCACCTCGCCGAACCGTTCCGGCGGGACCTGCCCGGAGTCGCGGACCGAGTCGAGCACCGCGATCGCGGTGGACATCGCGTACGAGATCTCCTGGACCGGAGTGGCCCCCGCCTCCTGCAGGTGGTAGCTGCAGATGTTGATCGGGTTCCACTTCGGGATGTTGTTGACCGTGTACGCGATCATGTCCGTGGTCAGGCGCAGGCTCGGCCCGGGCGGGAAGACGTGCGTCCCGCGGGAGAGGTACTCCTTGACGATGTCGTTCTGGGTGGTGCCCTGGAGCCGGGAGACGTCCGCTCCCTGCTCCTCGGCGGCCACCTGGTAGAGCGCCAGCAGCCACATGGCGGTGGCGTTGATCGTCATCGAGGTGTTCATCTGCTCCAGGGGGATGTCCTGGAACAGCCTCCGCATGTCCCCGAGGTGGGAGACCGGCACGCCGACCCGGCCGACCTCGCCGCGGGCGAGGACGTGGTCGGGGTCGTAGCCGGTCTGGGTCGGGAGGTCGAACGCGACCGACAGACCGGTCTGCCCCTTGGCGAGGTTGCGGCGGTACAGCTCGTTGGACGCCTCGGCCGTGGAGTGGCCCGCGTACGTCCGCATGAGCCACGGCCGGTCCTTCTGGCGCTCAGTCATCTCAGGCGATCCTCAAGGCCGTTGTGGGATGGTCGGCGGTGTGGAGGGGCGGGGTCAGATGTCGCGGAAGCGGTTGATGGCGTCGAGGTGCCGGGCGCGCATCTCGTGGTCGCGGACGCCGAGGCCCTCCTCGGGCGCGAGGGCGAGCACGCCGACCTTGCCCTGGTGGAGGTTGCGGTGGACGTCGTACGCGGCCTGGCCGGTCTCCTCCAGGGAGTAGACCTTGGACAGGGTGGGGTGGATCCTGCCCTTGGCGATGAGGCGGTTGGCCTCCCACGCCTCGCGGTAGTTCGCGAAGTGGGAGCCGATGATGCGCTTCAGCGACATCCACAGGTAGCGGTTGTCGTACTCGTGCATGTAGCCCGAGGTGGAGGCGCAGGTGGTGATGGTGCCGCCCTTGCGGGTGACGTAGACGGAGGCGCCGAAGGTCTCCCGGCCGGGGTGCTCGAAGACGATGTCGATGTCCTCGCCGCCGGTCAGCTCGCGGATGCGCTTGCCGAAGCGCTTCCACTCGCGGGGGTCCTGGGTCTGCTCGTCCTTCCAGAACCTGTAGCCCTCGGCGTTGCGGTCGATGACGGCTTCGGCGCCCATCTTCCGACAGATCTCGGCCTTCTCGGGGGAGGAGACCACGCAGATCGGGTTGGCGCCGCCGGCGAGGGCGAACTGGGTGGCGTAGGAGCCGAGGCCGCCGCTGGCGCCCCAGATGAGGACGTTGTCGCCCTGCTTCATGCCGGCGCCGTTGCGGGAGACCAGCTGGCGGTAGGCGGTGGAGTTGACCAGGCCGGGGGAGGCGGCCTCCTCCCAGCTGAGGTGGTCGGGCTTGGGCATCAGCTGGTTGGACTTGACCAGGGCGATCTCGGCGAGGCCGCCGAAGTTGGTCTCGAAGCCCCAGATCCGCTGCTCGGGGTCGAGCATGGTGTCGTTGTGGCCGTCGGAGGACTCCAGCTCGACGGAGAGGCAGTGCGCGACGACCTCGTCGCCGGGCTTCCAGGCGTTGACGCCGGGGCCGGTGCGCAGGACCACGCCCGCCAGGTCGGAGCCGATGACGTGGTACGGCAGGTCGTGGCGCTTGGCGAGGTCGGAGGTCCGGCCGTAGCGCTCCAGGAAGCCGAAGGTGGAGAGCGGCTCGAAGATCGAGGTCCAGACCGAGTTGTAGTTGACCGAGGAGGCCATCACGGCCACCAGGGCCTCGCCCGGGCCCAGTTCGGGCAGCGGGACCTGGTCGACGTGCAGGGACTTGCGGGGGTCCTTCTCGCGGGTGGTGAGCCCGGCGAACATCTCCGTCTCGTCCTTGTGCACGGTGACCGCGCGGTAGGACTCGGGGAGCGGCAGGGCCGCGAAGTCCTCGGCCGTGGCGGCCTGGGACTGGATCGCTTCGAGGATGTGCTTCACGGTGGTGCCTCCGGCGAGGATGCGTCGAGGGAACGCTGAGGGTGGTCCGTTGGAGGTGCTGCCGTCGGTGCGGCGGTGCTGTGGTGCGAAGGCGCTGTGATGGGCGCGGAGCTGCCTGGTGACGCAGGCATCCGGGGCGCGTTCCGTGCACGGGTGAGGTGGACCGCGGGGACATCCGGACGCCTTCAACGTATGGCACCCCGTGTCACTCGGCAAGGCACTGCGTGCCAAAAACTTCTCTCATTTGCCGATTGACCTGCGCAGATGAGCGATGATCGATCAGAGTTACCGGCGAGTAGGGCCAACTCGGACAAACGGAAGTGGCCGCCCCCACACGGGAGCGGCCACTGTGATCCGGATCGCTTTTCGCTACGCCTGCGGTTCCTGCGACCGCTTGTTCCTGAGGGCTTCCTCGATGGTCCGCATGACCTCGTCCAGCGGGGCGTCCGTACGGGCCACCGCCACCAGCACCTCGCCCTCCGCGCGGGCCGTGGCGGCCGGCGCGGGCTCCGCCGCCGGCCCCTCCCCCTCCACCGCGGCCTGGCCGCGGCCGGCCCCGATCCCGGTGCCGAAGGTCTTGCGGACGATCCCGAAGGCGTGGTCGAGCTGGGTCTCCACGTCCCCGCGACCCCCCGCCCGCAGCCAGCGCCGCAGCACGTGGTTGTGGGCCGTCACCACGGCGGAGGCGGCCACCTCCGCCAGCAGCGGGTCGTCGTTGCCGTCGTGGTGGTCCTGCTCGTCGAAATGGGCCAGCAGGTAGCGGGTGAACAGCCGCTCGTAGCGGGCCACCGAGGCGATCTCCCGCTCCCGCAGCGTGGGCACCTCGCGGGTCAGCCGGTACCGCTCCACCGACACCGCGGGAGAGGCCGCGTACATCTTCATGACCTCTTTGATGCCCCGGCACACCGTGTCCAGCGGGTGCTCGGAGGCCGGTGCCGCCTCCAGCACCGCCTCGGCCCGGGTCAGGGTGTCGTCGTGGTCCGGGAAGATCGCCTCTTCCTTGGAGCGGAAGTGCCGGAAGAAGGTCCGGCGGGCCACGCCGGCCGTCGCGGCGATCTCGTCCACCGTCGTCGCCTCGTACCCCTTGGAGGCGAACAGCTCCATGGCGGCGGCGGCGAGCTCCCGGCGCATCTTCAGCCGCTGGGCGGCGGCGCGGGTCCCCGCGGCGCTCTCCGGGGCGTCCGGCGCGGCGGCGCGAGTGATCTTGGCGGACTGGGACATAAGGCGAACGTACTGCATGGCGCCGGGGGCGCGCGCCCGCGGGGGTGGATGCGGGGGAGGGCCCGCACTGGGCCCGGGAGGGTACGTCCGCCGTGATGAGGGTCCGGCGGACCCGAGCAGCCCTCCCCACGCATCCTGCTGGTGGGCGCCCGGCTCAGCGCCGGGCGTACTCACGGAATCCGCGGCCGGTCTTCCGGCCCAGGCAGCCCGCCGCCACCAGGTGCTCCAGCAGCGGGGACGGGGCCAGCCCCGGGTCGCGGAACTCCTTGTGGAGCACCTTCTCGATGGCCAGCGACACGTCGAGCCCGACCACGTCGAGCAGTTCGAACGGCCCCATCGGGTAGCCGCCGCCCAGCTTCATCGCCGCGTCGATCTCGTCCAGGCTCGCGTAGTGCTCCTCGACCATCTTGATCGCGTTGTTGAGGTACGGGAACAGCAGCGCGTTCACGATGAACCCGGCCCGGTCCCCGCAGTCCACCGGGTGCTTGCGGACCTTCGCGCAGACCTCCCGGACCGTGGCGTGCACCTCGTCCGAGGTCAGGACCGTCCGCACCACCTCGACCAGCTTCATCGCGGGCGCCGGATTGAAGAAGTGCATCCCGATCACGTCCTGCGGGCGGGAGGTGGCCCGCGCGCAGGCGATCACCGGCAGCGAGGAGGTGGTCGTGGCCAGCACCGCGCCCGGCTTGCAGATCCGGTCCAGGGCCGCGAACAGCTCCTGCTTGACGGCCAGGTCCTCGGCCACCGCCTCCACCGCCAGGTCCACCTCGGCGAAGGCGTCCAGGGAGCCCGCCGGGGCGATCCGGCCCAGGGTCTCCTCCCGCGCCTCCACCGTCAGGCGGCCCCTCGACACCGCACGGTCGAGGGACTTCCCGATCAGGGCCTTCGCGGCCTCCGCCTTCTCCGGGCTGCGGGCCGCGAGGACCACCTCGTACCCGGCCTGCGCGAAGACCTGCGCGATCCCGCCGGCCATCGTCCCGGACCCGGCCACGCCGACCCGTCGCACCTCGCGCCCGCCGCCCGCGCCGGCCCCGGCCGCCGGGGTGTCCGCGTCGGCCACGGTGACCCCGCTGCCCGGCTCCTCGTAGGAGTAGAAGCCGCGGCCGGCCTTCCGACCGGTCAGCCCGGCCTCGGCCAAATGCCCCAGGATCGGGGCGGGCGCGTGCAGCCGGTCCCCGGACGCCGCGTACATGGCCTCCAGGACCGTGCGGGCGGTGTCCACGCCGATCAGGTCCAGCAGGGCCAGCGGCCCCATCGGCAGCCCGCAGCCCAGCCGCATCGCCGCGTCGATGTCCTCGCGGGAGGCGTACCGGGACTCGAACATCGCGGCCGCCTGGTTCAGGTACCCGAACAGCAGCCCGTCCGCCACGAACCCCGGACGGTCCCCGGCCGACACCGGCTCCTTGCCCAGCTCCCGGGCCAGCTCCGTCACGGCGGCCACCGCCGTCGGCGCGGTCAGCACCGAGGAGACCACCTCGACCAGCTTCATCACGGGCGCCGGGTTGAAGAAGTGCAGGCCCAGCACCCGCTCCGGACGCTGTGACTCGGCCGCCAGCCGCGTCACCGACAGCGCGTTGGTGCCGGTGGCCAGCAACGCGTCCGGACGGACGATGGCGTCCAGCGAGGCGAACACCCGCTGCTTCAGGGCGAGGTCCTCCGGGACTACCTCGATCACCAGGTCGGCGTGGGCCGCCGCCTGCAGATCGGTGAACGTCCGGAACCGGGACAGGATCTCGGTGCGCTCCTGCGGGGTCATCCGGTCGCGGGACACGGCCCGACCGGTGGCGGCCTCCAGCGAGGCCGTCGCGCGGGCGGCGGCCGCCTCGCTGACGTCGATGCCGATGACCTCGCGGCCGGCCCGGGCGAGGACCTCGGCGATGCCGGTACCCATGGTGCCGAGACCGACGACGGCAATGGTGGTGAGCGGACTGGGCGGAGTGGACTGACGGTCCATCGCGGGACTCCAGTGGAATGAGGGGAGGTGACGGCTGGGCGCACGGCCGGGCGGGGCACGCGTGCGCGGGGGCGCGGCCTCGGCACCGCCGGAGCGGTGCGCACGGGACCGCGACGACCGGGCGTGCGGTGGCGCGGGGCGTACGGGTGCTGAGGGGCTGAGCGGCGGCCGAACCGGGCGGGAAGCCGGGCAGGGCCGGGCCGAGAGGACCCCGCACGGACCCGGGCGGCGCGCGGGCGCGCCGGCGGGAGAGCGGCGGAGCGGAGAACCGGCGGACCCTGTCCCGGGGTCAGCGCCGTGCGGACGTGCAGAACGTGCCGTACCGACCGGCACCCGAAACGGCTGCGTCACCAGGCCGCCACGAGTACCCGGTCCGGGACCACGGGTGGTGGTCGCCGGACTCGATGCACAGGAGACTAACTCGGCGGTAACCACTCCGCCAGTGGGCCGTCCGGGGGAACTGTGTGATGTGTGCCGCGCGCCCGCCCGCCGGGCCCTAACCTGACGGCCGTGGACGAGGAACTCGCCGCCCTCGCCGGGCGGGTACGGACCGAAGCGGCCGCGCAGGGCCCCGGGGCCGCCGCACGCGCCGCACACCTGCTGGCCGCCGACACCGACCGGGAGGAACTGGCCGCCGTGCTCACGGCCGCCGGAGCCGCCCTCTGGGAACGCGAGACGGCCGCCTTCCGACTGGGTTGCGCCGGCGACGACCGCGCCTTCGAGGCCCTGGTGCTGCTGCTCAACCACCGGGACCCGCCCCGCTGCGCCGCCGCCGCGCACGCCCTGTCCCGGCTCGGCGACCCGCGCACGGCGCGCGCCGCCGCCGCCCTGGCCACCAACCCGCTGCGGACCGCCTACGCCCTGCATCCGGTGCGGCTGCTGGTCCGGCTGCGGGCCCCCGAGTCGGTGCCCGCCCTCATCGCGACCCTGGGGCGGCTGCTGTCCCCGCAGGATCCGTACGGGCGGATCGCGCTGGCCTGCGTGGCCGGCCTGGGCGAGCTCGCGGACCCGCGGGCCCGGCCCGTGCTCACCGCCGCCCAGGCCCACCCCGGGCTGGCCGTCCCCGCCACCGAGGCCCTGCGTCGCCTCCCGGCCCCCCGGCGCGGCCGGGACTGAACCCGACGGTCCCGGCCGGCCCCGGTGCTCCGCCGCCGACGCGCCGGTGGGGGAGGGGCTACGGCCGCGGCTCTGGGACCACCGCGAACGCCTCGATCTCCAGGAGGAGTTCCGGCCGGAACAGCGCCGACACCTGTACCGCCGAGGAGGCGGGCAGGTGCTCCGGGGGGATCACCGCGTCCCGGGCCGCCCGCACCGCGGGCAGGTGCGCCACGTCCGTGACGAAGTACGTCAGCTTCACCACCGACTCGAAGCCGACCCCGGCCGCGGCGAGACAGCGGCGCAGGTTCTCGAAGACCTGCCGGGCCTGGGCGGCCGGGTCCCCGACCCCGACCACCTCGCCCCTCTCGTCGAGACTGCACTGGCCGGAGACGGCGACGAAGCGTCCCGTCCCCCACACGACGTGCTGGTAGCCGTTGCCGGGGGCCACACCCTCCGGGGCGGACACGCGGGTCAGATGATCACTGGTCATGACCGCATCCTGCCGCACCCCGCCATCCGCGCGTCACCCGCCGTCAGGAACGGAACCCCAGCAGCCCGTGCAGCGCTGAACCGCCCGCCGCGGGCACCGCCGCCCGCGTCCGCGGAACCGGCTCCGGCTCCGGGCGGGCCGGGCAGGAGGCCGTACCGCCCGCCGGGAGCTTCCCGCTCTCCAGGTAGTCGGCCAGGTGCCGGTCCAGGCAGGCGTTCCCGCTCAGCGCGATCCCGTGGTTGCCGCCGCCCTCCTCCACCACCAGCGCGGAACCCGCCAGCCGCTCCCGCATGCTCACCGCACCCGCGTAGGGGGTGGCCGCGTCCTCGGTGGCCTGGAACAGCAGCACCGGCGGCACCCGGGTGTTGGTCACGTCGGGGGCCGTCGACGGGGCCGTCTTCCAGAACGCGCACGGCGCGTTGTACCAGGCGTTGTTCCAGGTCATGAAGGGGGCCTTGGCGTGCGTGGCCCACATGTCCCGCCGCCAGGTGCTCCAGTCCCGGGGCCACGCCGCGTCCCGGCACTGCACCGCCGTGTACACGCTGTAGCTGTTCCCGGCCGCCGGGTCCACCGCCCCGAACCGCCGGTAGGCCGCCGCCAGCGGAGCCTCCTCGCCCTTCACCGCGTACGCCGCGAACGCCTCCGCCAGCGCCGGCCAGTAGCCGTCGTAGTAGCCGCCCGGCAGGTAGGTGTCCTCCAGCTCGGCCGGGCCCACCGTGCCCTCCGCGGGCCGGTCGCGCAGCTCCTGCCGCATCCGGTACCAGGCCGCCTCCACCTCCGCCGGATCCCCGCCCAGCCCGTAGGCGGCGTCGTGCCGGGCCACCCACGCCAGGAATGCCTTGTGCCGGGCGTCGAAGGCCACGTCCTGCGCCAGGTTGTCCTCGTACCAGACCCCGGACGGGTCCACCACGGAGTCCAGCACCATCCGCCGGACCCGCTGCGGGAAGAGCTTCGCGTACACCGCGCCCAGGTAGGTGCCGTACGAGTAGCCGAAGTAGCTGACCCGCTCCGCCCCCAGGGCCCGCCGCACCAGGTCCAGGTCCCGGGCCGTGCTCACCGTGTCCACGAAGGGCAGCACGTCCCCGTGCGCCCGCTCGCAGGACTCCGCGAAGGAGCGCACCCGGTCGAGGTTGGCCCGCTCGTCCTCCCACCGCCACGGCACCGGATCCGGCCGGACCGCCTCGAAGTGCCCCTTGGCGCAGTTCAGCACGGGCTCGCTGCGGCCCACCCCGCGCGGATCGAAGCCGATCACGTCGTAGCCGGCGGCCACCTTCGCGGGCAGGGCCGAGGCCACGAACCCGGCCAGGGTCCGGCCGCTGCCCCCGGGACCGCCCGGGTTCACCAGCAGCGGCCCCGCGGACTTCTTCGCCGTGTGCGGCACCCGGGTCAGCGCCAGCGCGATCCGACGGCCGGCGGGCCGCGCGTGGTCCAGGGGCACGCTCAGCGTCGCGCACTCCAGACGCGGGTACCGGGCGTCCGCGCAGCTCTTCCAGACGAGCGGGGCCACGGCGGCCGGTCCGCCCGCACCCGGTCCGGCCGCCGTACCGGACGGGGCGGACAGCACCGTCCCCGCCACGGCGCCGGCGGTCGCCAACAGCACAGCTGCGCGCTTCTTCATCGGGCCTCCCAGCCAGGTTCCTGCCGGAATGCTGCCGCGCGGAGGACCCGGAACGGTGTAATGCGGCTGCTCATTGGCCCGATCTGATGATGCTTCGGTACTCCTCCGCGCCGGTCCGGCTCCCGCCCGGCCCGGAAACGCCCCGAGGAGGGTGCGCCGGGCTGCCAAGCTGTCCCCGGCGGGCCGTGGCGCGGGACCCGCCCGGAGCTCCCGTCCCGGCGGGGATCCGGCCCCGGATTTGGGCGCCCGTGCCGAAGGTGGTTGGCTTGCCGCCGACCCCGAAGTCGAGCGTTCACTACTGCTGGAGGAACAGGTATGGCGCAGGTCGAGGCCACCACGGAGCGGATCATCGCGGCCGACCCGGAGACGGTGTTCGACGCGCTCGCGGACTACACCGGCATCCGGTCGAAGGTCCTGCCCGAGCACTTCAGCGAGTACGAGGTCAAGGAGGGCGGCGACGGCGAAGGCACCCTCGTGCACTGGAAGCTCCAGGCCACCAGCAAGCGGATCCGCGACTGCCTGCTGGAGGTGACCGAGCCCACCGACGGGCAGCTGGTGGAGAAGGACCGCAACTCCTCCATGGTGACCACCTGGACGGTCACCCCCGCCGGCGAGGGCCGCTCGCGCGCCGTGGTGAGCACCGTGTGGAACGGCGCCGGCGGCATCGGCGGCTTCTTCGAGAAGACCTTCGCGCCCAAGGGCCTCGGCCGCATCTACGACGCCCTGCTGGCCAACCTGGCCGCCGAAGTGGAGAAGTGAGCCCGCCGGTCCGTCACCGGATCGAGTGGATTCGACGGCCCGCGGCCCCGGACACGACCGGGCGGCGGGCCGTCCCGCGTTCCCGGCCCCCGCGGCCTACCCTGGGGTGCCTGCCCGGTCGGGCAGCTCGCCGCGCACCCAGCCACCCGGGGGCCCGATGAAGATCCTCATCTCCGCGGACATGGAGGGCGCCACGGGCGTGACCTGGCCCGCGGACGTCCTCCCCGGCACCCCGCAGTGGGAGCGCTGCCGGTCCCTGTTCACCTCCGACGTCAACGCCGCCGCCCTCGGCTTCTTCGACGGCGGGGCCGACGAGGTCCTCGTCAACGAGGCCCACTGGACCATGCGCAACCTGCTCCTCGAACGCCTCGACGAGCGCGTGGAGATGATCACCGGCCGCCACAAGACCCTCTCCATGGTCGAGGGCGTGCAGCACGGGGACGTCGACGGCATCGCCTTCGTCGGCTACCACACCGGCGCCGGCACCGAGGGCGTCCTCGCCCACACCTACCTCGCCAACTCCATCACCGGCGTCTGGGTCGACGGCGACCGCGCGAGCGAGGGGCTGCTCAACGCCCGCGTCGTCGCCGAGTACGGGGTGCCCGTGGTCCTCGTCACCGGAGACGACCTCACCTGCGTCGACGCCCGCGGCTACGCGCCCCGGGCCCGTACCGTCGCCGTCAAGGACCACGTCTCCCGCTACGCCGCGGTCTGCCGGCCGCCCGCGCGCACCGCCGCCGACATCCGGACCGCCGCGAAGGAGGCCGCCGCCCTGGCGGTCCGTCACGAACCGGCGCGGACCGGCCCGGTCGCCGTCGTCGTGGAATTCGACGCCGAACACCTGTCGGGCGCGGCCACCGTGGTGCCCGGTGTCGAGCGCACCGGCGAACGCCGCGTCGCCTACACCTCCGGCACCATGTACGAAGCGATCCGCACGTTCAAGGCCGTCACGACGATCGTCTCGGCGGCGATCGAGGAGCAGTATGGGTGACATGCGAACGACGGTCACGGATCCGGCCCGGCGGGCCGCCGGCGGGGCGACGGGCGCGGGCGCGCCGGCCCCCGGCCCGTCCGGGGTGGACGCCCTCGCCCTGGACGAGGTGGTCGAGTTCACCTCCGGCCTGATCCGCATCGACACCACCAACCGCGGCGGCGGCGACTGCCGGGAGCGGCCCGCCGCCGAGTACGCCGCCGAGCGCCTGGCCGGAGCCGGCGCGGAGCCGATGATGCTGGAGCGGACCCCGGGACGCACCAACGTCGTCGCCCGGATCCCCGGCACCGACCCGACCGCGGAGGCCCTGCTCGTCCACGGCCACCTGGACGTGGTCCCCGCCGAGGCCGCCGACTGGAGCGTGCACCCCTTCTCCGGGGAGGTCCGCGACGGGGTGGTCTGGGGCCGGGGCGCCGTGGACATGAAGAACATGGACGCGATGATCCTGGCCGTGGTCCGGTCCTGGGCCCGCACCGGGGTCCGCCCCCGCCGCGACCTCGTCATCGCCTTCACCGCCGACGAGGAGGACAGCGCCGTCGACGGCTCCGGATTCCTCGCCGACCACCACCCGGAGCTCTTCGAGGGCTGCACCGAGGGCATCAGCGAATCCGGCGCCTTCACCGTCCACCCGTCGCCGGGACTGTCCCTGTACCCGGTGGCCGCCGGCGAACGCGGCACCGGCTGGCTGAAGTTGACCGCCGAGGGCACCGCCGGACACGGCTCCAAGCCGAACCGCGCCAACGCCGTCAGCCGGCTCGCCCGGGCCGTGGCCCGGATCGGCGACCACCAGTGGCCCGTCCGCATCACCCCGACCGTCCGCGCCGCGATCCTCGCCCTCGCCGAGGTGCACGGCCTGTCCGCGGACCCCGACGCCCCCGACTTCGACCTCGACGGCTTCATCGCCGCCCTCGGCCCCGCCGCCGCCCTCGTCGAGGCCACCCTCCGCAACAGCGCCAACCCGACGATGCTCGACGCCGGCTACAAGGTGAACGTCATCCCGGGGCGGGCCACCGCCTTCGTGGACGGCCGCATCCTGCCCGGCGGCGAGGAGGAGTTCCGCGCCACCCTGGACCGCCTCACCGGCGAGGACGCCTCCTGGGAGTTCCACCACCGGGAGGTCGCCCTCGAAGCCCCCGTGGACGGCCGCACCTTCGCGGTGCTCCGCGAGTCCGTGGAACTCTTCGACCCGCGGGCCCGGGTGGTGCCCTTCTGCATGGCGGGCGGCACCGACGCCAAGCAGTTCTCCCGCCTCGGCATCACCGGCTACGGCTTCTCCCCGCTGAAGCTGCCGCCCGGCTTCGACTACTGGGCCCTGTTCCACGGCGTCGACGAGCGGGTCCCCGTCGACGCCCTCCACTTCGGCGTCCGCGTCCTCGACCACGCCCTGCGCACCCTGTAGCCGAAAGGCCCTGTAGCCGAAAGGCCCGCCATGGTGACCACCGCCCCGTACGGCAGCTGGCCCTCTCCCCTCACCGCGGCCCACGCCGCCGCCCTCGACGGCCGCCCCGAGCACCTGGGGGCCGTCGGCGCGGAGGTGTGGTGGACGGAGCCCCGGCCCGCGGAGGGCGGCCGCCGGGCCCTCGTCAGAGGCGTCGCGGACGGCCCGCCCGAGACCGTCCTGCCCGCCCCTTGGAACGTCCGCAGCCGGGTCGTGGAGTACGGGGGACGGCCCTGGGCGGCCGTGGACCGGCCCGGCGCCGGCCCCCTGGTGCTGTTCACGCACTTCCCCGACCAACGCCTCTACGCCCACGAACCCGGCCCCGCCGGCGGCCCGGTGACGGAGCCCCGCCCGCTGACCCCGGTCTCGACGGTCGGTGGCGGCCTCCGCTGGGCCGATCCGGTGCCCCGGCCCGAACGCGGCGAGGTCTGGTGCGTCCTGGAGGAGTTCACCGGCCCCCGCCCCACCGACGTCCGCCGGGTCCTCGCCGCCGTCCCGCTGGACGGATCGGCCGCCGAGGACCGGGCCGCCGTCCGCGAACTCACGGACGACCGGCATCGGTTCACCACCGGACTCCGGATCTCCCCGGACGGCCGCCGGGCCGTCCGGCTCGTCTGGGACCACCCCCGGATGCCCTGGGACGGCACCGAGCTCAAGCTCTCCGAGGTCACCGCCGACGGCCGCCTCACCGGGGAACGCACCGTCCTCGGCGGCCCCACGGAATCCGTGGCCCAGGCCGACTGGGCCGCCGACGGCTCGCTGCTCGCCGTCACGGACCGTACCGGCTGGTGGAACCTGCACCGGGTGGACCCCGCCACCGGCGGCACCGTTCCCCTGTGCCCCCGCGAGGAGGAGTTCGGCGGCCCCCTCTGGAAGACCGGCCTGAGCTGGTTCGCCCCGCTCCCCGAGGGCCCGGTGGCCGTCCTGCACGGCCGCGGCGAGACCCGCCTGGGGATCCTCGACCCCGGCACCGGCGACCTCGTCGACGCCGCGGGCCCCTGGACCTCCTGGCAGCCCACCCTGGCCGTGTCCGGGACCACCGTCACCGGGGTCGCCGCCGGACCGCGCAGCGGCCACGAGGTGGTCGCCCTCGACACGGCCGACGGCCACGCCCGGGTGGTCGCCGCCCGCGGCCCCGACCCCGTCGACCCCGCCTACTATCCCGAACCCCTCCTGCGCACCTTCCGCGGACCTGCCGGCCGGGACGTGCACGCCCTGCTCTACCCGCCGCACCACCCCGACCACACCGCACCCGCCACGGAACTCCCGCCCTACGTGATCTGGGCCCACGGCGGCCCCACCAGCCACGTCGAACCCGTCCTCGACCTGCACATCGCCTACTTCACCTCGCGCGGCATCGGCGTGGCCGAGGTCAACTACGGCGGCTCCACCGGCTACGGCCGCGCCTACCGGGAACGGCTCCGCGGCCAGTGGGGCGTCGTCGACGTGGAGGACTGCGCGGCCGTCGCCCTCGCCCTCGCCGCCGAGGGCACCGCGGACCCGGCCCGGCTCGCCGTGCGCGGCGGCAGCGCGGGCGGCTGGACGGCCGCCGCCTCCCTGGCCGTCCCCGGCCCCTACGCCTGCGGCACCGTCATCTACCCGGTGCTCGACGCCGCCGCCATCGCCGAGGAGACCCACGACCTGGAGTCCCGCTACCTCTGCGACCTCGCCGGACACCGCGCCGCCCGCTCCCCGGTGGCTCGCGCCGACCGGATCCGGGCCCCCTTCCTGCTCCTCCAGGGCCTGGACGATCCGGTCTGCCCGCCCGCCCAGGCCGAGCGCTTCCTGGCCCGGCTCGCGGGGCGCGGCGTCCCGCACGCCTACCTGGCCTTCGAGGGCGAGGGGCACGGCTTCCGGCGGGCGGACACCATGGTCCGCGCCCTGGAAGCCGAGCTGGGCCTGTACGTGCGGGTCTTCGGCCTCGACCGCGACGACGTCCCCCGTTCGGAGCTCAGCACATGACCGCGCGCGCCGGACGGCGGATGCTCGGGGCATGAGCTCCAAGACATCACAGGGTGGCGGTGGCGGCGGGGCCCGGGACTTCCTGACCCCGGGCCGGATCACCGCGCTGGTCCTCGCCGTACTCGGCCTGATCTTCGTCTTCCAGAACACCCGGCAGACCAAGATCCGCCTGCTCATCCCCGAGGTCACCATGCCGCTCTACCTGGCCCTGCTGGGCATGGGCGTGATCGGCGCGATCTGCGGGGCGTACCTCTTCCGCCGGCGCAAGTAGCGCGCGCCGGCGGAAGGGGCGGACCCGGGTGACCCCTCGGACCTCCGTGCGAGCCTTTCGCCCCAGGAAGCCCCAAGTAGCCTTCCGTAAAGGGCTGTTCACGGACCGCTTTGCGCAATCCTGACTGCTGGGACGCGCGGGACCCCTGTTCCCCGGCGCCCGGGACGTGTTCCATTTCCCCTGGGGGCGGATCCCGCCCCGGCGAGAAGGGGAGGTCCCTTGGCCATGTCCGCGTCCGCCACGACCGTCCGGCGTGCCGTGCTCACCCTGCCCGCGGCCCCGCTGGGCCCCGAGAACCCGCTGCCCGCCCTGCGCCCGCCGACCGGCCCCCAGGACCTCGACGCGCGCACCCGCTCGGAGCTGCCCCGGGACATGGCCCGCCAGGTCGGGTACGGACGGCTGCGCGGCCTGCTGCCCGTCCGCCTCCTCGACGGCTACCAGCGCTGCCGCACCGACACCGCCTTCGACGCCGTCGTCATCGAGAACGCCCACCTGCGGGCCACCGTCCTGCCCGGACTCGGCGGCCGGGTGGTCTCCCTCGTCGCCAAGGAACCCGCGCCCGCGCCCGCCCCGGACGGAGCCCCCGAGCCCCCTCCCGTCGAACGCGAACTCCTCTACCGCAACCCGGTGTTCCAGCCCGCCGCCTTCGGCCTCGCCGGGGCCTGGTTCTCCGGCGGCATCGAGTGGAACATCGGCGCCACCGGCCACACCGTGCTGGCCTGCCGCCCCCTGCACGCCGCGCTCGTCACCGGCCCGGACGGCGGCCCGGTGCTCCGCCTCTGGGAATGGGAACGCCTGCGGGACCTCCCCTTCCAGGTCGACCTGTGGCTCCCCGCCGACTCCCGCCACCTGTACGCCGGCATCCGCGTCCGCAACCCCCACGAACGTCCCGCCCCGCTGTCCTGGTGGTCCAACACCGCCGTCCCCGAGACCCCGGGCACCCGCGTCCTCGCCCCCGCCGAGGAAGCCTGGCACCACGGGTACGAGCGCACCCTGCGCCGGATCCCCGTACCCCACTGGGAGGGCGCGGACCGCAGCTACCCGCTGCACGGGGAACACCCCGCGGACTACTTCTACGACCTCCCCGACGAGGCCCGCCCCTGGATCGCCTCCCTCGGCCCCGACGGCCGCGGACTCGTCCAGACCTCCACCGACCTCCTGCGCGGCCGCAAGCTCTTCCTGTGGGGCGCCGGGACCGGCGGCCGCCGCTGGCAGGAATGGCTCACCGAACCCGGCACCCCCGGCTACGCCGAGATCCAGGCCGGACTCACCCGCACCCAGCTCGAACACCTCCGCCTGCCCCCGGGAGCCGCCTGCGCCTGGCTGGAGGCCTACGGACCGCTCGCCGCCGACCCCGCCCTCGTCCACGGCGCCGACTGGTCGGCCGCCCGCGCCGAGGCCGCCGCCCGACTCGCCGAGGACCTGCCCCGGGCCCGCGTCGAGGAGGCGTACGCCGCCTGGCTGGACTGCGCCGACGCCGAACCGGGGGAGCGGCTCGCCACCGGCTCCGGCTGGGGCGCCCTGGAAGTCCTGCGCGCCGGACACGAACTCCCCGGCACCCCCTTCGGCAAGGACGACCTCGACGAGGCCCAGGCGCCCTGGGCCGAACTCCTCCGCACCGGAGCCTTCCCGGCCCCCCGCCGGGCCGCCCCGCCCGGCCCCACCCTGGTCGCCCCGCACTGGCGCGACATGCTGGAGACCGCCCCCGCCGACCCGCTCACCGAATACCACCTCGGGGTCGCCCAGTGGCACGCGGGCGACCTCGCCCAGGCCGTCCGCAGCTGGGAACGCGGACTCACCCTCGCCCCCTCCCGCTGGCCGCTGCTCCGCTGCCTCGCCGTCGCCGACGAACTGGCCGGACACACCGACCGCGCCGCCGACCGCTTCGCGGAGGCCTTCGAGGACCTGTGCCTGGAGAGCCGGGGCGGCCCCGACTGGACCGCCGCCGAGGCCGCCCTCGGCCGCGAGGCCCTCACCGCCCTCCTCGCGGCCCGTCGCCCCGCCGAGGCCCGCACCGTCTGGGAGCGACTGCGCCCCGCCCTCCGCGAACGCGGCCGCTTCCGGCTGCTCGCCGCACGGCTGCTGGTGGCCGAGGGGCACGTGGCCGCCGCGCGACGCATCTTCGAGGAGGGCTTCGAGGTCGCGGACCTCCGCGAGGGCGAGGACTCCCTCACCGAAGCGTGGTCGGCCCTCAGCCCGGCTCCCCTCCCCGCCCTCTACGACTTCCGCATGCATCCGTGACGCCCCGAGGGGCCGGGGCGCCCGGTCCCTCCGGGGCCCGGCGCGGCGGCCGACCCCCGCTCACCCCCGGCACAGCACCTCGCCGTTCAGCACGGCGAACCACGCCCCCTCGGCCTTCCCCCACTCGCGCCACCCGGCCGCGATCCGCTCCAGGTCCGCCCCGGTCGCGTGCCC
This sequence comes from Streptomyces sp. NPDC097619, assembly GCF_040302735.1. Classification (NCBI taxonomy): domain Bacteria; kingdom Bacillati; phylum Actinomycetota; class Actinomycetes; order Kitasatosporales; family Streptomycetaceae; genus Streptomyces; species Streptomyces sp. NPDC097619. The sequence goes on from NZ_JBEOSD010000032.1 coordinate 24,497, forward strand.
CCCGCCCACGGCCACCTCGGCGTAGCCGGAGGCCACCGTCCGGTCGGCCCACAGCCCGCTCCACCAGGCGGTCTCCTCCGGCGTCGCGTAGCACCATACCGACGCCGAGGAGGCCACCTCAGCGAAGCCGGCCTCCCGGGCCCACACGTGCAGCTGCCGTCCCGCGTCCGGCTCCCCGCCGTTGGCGCGGGCCACCCGCTCGTACAGGTCCAGCCACTCGTCCAGGACCGGCACGCTCGGGTAGGAGGTCATCGCCGCGTAGTCGGCGTCACGGGCGGCCACGATCCCGCCGGGCCGGCACACCCGCCGCATCTCCCGCAGGGCCCGCACCGGATCCCCGACGTGCTGCAGCACCTGGTGGGCGTGCACCACGTCGAAGCTGTCGTCGGGGAAGTCCAGGGCGTGCACGTCGGCGGTGGCGAAGGAGACGTTCCCCAGCCCCCGGCCGGCGACCTCCTCGCGGGCCCGCTCCACGACGTCGGGGGCGTGGTCCACGGCGGTCACCCGGCCCGGGGCCACCCGCTCGGCCAGGCCGGCCGTGATGGTGCCGGGGCCGCAGCCCACGTCCAGGACGGACGTCCCGGGCTCCAGGAAGGGGGTCAGGTAGGCGGCCGAGTTCTCCACGGTGCGCCAGCGGTGCGAGCGCAGCACGGACTCGTGGTGGCCGTGGGTGTAGACGGCGGTCTCGCGGTGCGGGGCAGTGCTCATGACGACGGCTCCTCCTGTTTCGCGGTCTGCCACCACCGTAGGGGATCATGTCGGATTCTGAGATATGCGTTTCATTATATGGACAACAGTCTTTTCTCCCAAGGGGATTCACCTGAGCGGTGGCGGGTGCGCCGAGGCGCGAGGAGAGTGGGACGGGAACGGACCGGCGGGGACCGGCGAGGGTCCGAGGGGGTGGCGCGGGGAGAGGACGGTGGGTCCCGTGGCCGAGGAACTCCTCGAACGGCACGCGGAGGCGGTGGCGCTCTTCGGCGGCCTCGTGCACGCCGTCCCCGAAGACCGCTGGGGTGCCCCCACCCCCTGCACCGAATGGACGGTCCGCGACCTCGTCAACCACGTCACGGGCGAGAACCTCTGGGTGGCGCCCCTCGTCACCGACGGCCGCACCATCCCCGAGGTCGGCGACTCCCTCGCCGGCGACCTCCTCGGCGAGGATCCTGCCGCCGCCTGGGACGGAGCCGCCGCGGCGGCCCACCGGGCGTTCGCCGCGCCCGGCGCCCTGGCCCGGACCGTGCGGCTCTCGTACGGACCCTCCCGGGCCTCCGCCTACTGCTCGGAACTGACCGCCGACGTGGTCGTGCACGCCTGGGACCTGGCGCGCGGCACCGGAGCCGACGACCGGCTGCCCCCGGGCCTGGTGGAGTTCGCCCTGAAGGAGGTCATGCCCTACGCGGACGGGCTCGCGGCCAGTGGCATGTTCGCCGCCCCCCTCGACATCCCGCCCGGTGCCGACGCCCAGACCCGGCTGCTCGCCCTCGTCGGCCGCCAGGGCTGAGGCCGCGCGGGCCGACGCCGCACCCCCGGACCGTGCCCCGCGCGGCACCCGCCCCCGACGCGCGGGTGTCGGTCGGGGTTCCGCCGGGTCGTCCGCGCGCGGGGGAGGGGCGTTCCGTCCGCCTCTCGCGTCTCCGCGCGCAGGCTCGGAAAGACGGGCGCAAAAAAGGGCAATCAGTACTATTTCTTCGTATAAAGGGGCAGTGGACTCAGGCGAACCGGCGGACGGCACGGAACGGGCGGTGGGGACGGTGGGGTCGGCGGCAGCGAACGGCCAGGAGCACACGGACGGCACCGGCACGCCCGCCACCGCGGCGACTCCCGGACGCCGGCCCCGCCGCCACCCGGCCCCCGAAGGCCGCGGCCCCGTCCGCTACGCCCCGCCCCCGCCCGAACCGGGACTGCCCGCCCTCCCCGAACTCACCGCAGTCCTCGCCGCCGCGGCAGCCCGCACCGAACCGGAACCCCACGGCGGCGGCGGAGCCGTCCGCGAGGCCGCCGCCGGCTACTGGGAACGCCGCGGCCTGGCCGTACCCCCCGAGCGCACCGCGGCCGCCCCCGGAGCCCCCGCCCTGCTGCTGGCCCTGCTCGCCGCCCACGGCGGGGACGTCCTGCTGCCCCGCCCCTGCCCCGCCTGGTGGACCCCCCAGATCCGCGTCCTCGGGCAACGGGCCCACCACGTGCCCACCCCCGCCGAGTGCGGCGGCGTCCCCGACCCCTACGCCCTCCTGGAGACCGTCCGCCGGGTCCGCGCCGAAGGCGGCGACCCCCGCGTCCTCGTCCTCAGCGTCGCCGACGACCCCACCGCCACCGTCGCCCCGCCCGAACTCCTCCGCGAGGCCTGCGAAGCCGCCGTCTTCGAAGGGCTCGCCGTCATCAGCGACGAAACCTGGCGCGACACGCTGCACCACCCCCGCGACACCGTCCTCGTCAGCCCCGCCGAAATGTGCCCCGACGAGGTCACCGTCCTCGCCGACCTCGCGGGATCCCTGCTCCCCGGCGGCTGGCCCGCCGCGATCGCCCGCTTCCCCGGCACCACCCGCGCGGACGGACTGCGCGCCCGCACCCTCGACGTGCTCACCGCCACCGGCGCCGCCCTCGCCGGCCCCGTGGCCGCGGCCGCCGCCCACGCCCTGACCGAACCCGACGCCGTCGCCGTCCGCGTCCGCGCCGCGGCCCGCCTGCACGGACTCCTCGCGGGCGCCGTCCACCGGATCCTCTACGAACACGGCGCCCTCGCCCTGCCCCCGCAGGCCGGCCGGCACCTCTACGCCGACCTCTCCCCGCTGCGCGCGGGCCTGGCCCGGTACGGAGTCCGGGACGCCCTGGAACTGGAGGACCACCTCGGCGCCCGCCTGGGCCGCCCCGTACCGGGTGCCCAGCGCTTCGCCGACGGGTTCGGCGCCCTCCGCGTCCGCCTCGGCACCGGCCCCCTCACCGGCGACGGCCCGGACGAACGCCTCGCCGCCCTCGCCGCCCCCGACCCCCTGGCCCTCCCGCACGTGGCCCGGTCCCTGGACCTCCTCGCGGCCGCCCTCGACGAACTCACCTGACGGCCCGCACCCCACCCCGGCCGCCACCGACCCCACCCCGCCCGCGAATGGAGTCGTCCGTATGACGGAACAGACGGAACGGCCCGCGCGCGCGGGCCGCGGCCCCCGCCCGGAGCGGGCCGCGCGCCCCCCCGCCGCGCCCCGCCCCCTCGGCGAACTCCGCAGCTGGCCGCGGTCGTTCGCCGACCGCCTGACGGTCCCGCTGCCCGGCCTCCGCGCCTTCGCCCGACTGGCCCGCGAGGGGGCCTTCCGACCCGATCCGGCGGGCCTCCTCGGAATCCCCGACCTCCCGTACGCCCCCGGCCCGCTCCCGCCCGTCCCGACCGGCGGGGTGGGCGTCACCTGGGCCGGACACGCCAGCTGGATCATCCGCACGGACGGGCTCACCGTGCTCACCGACCCGGTCTGGTCCCGGAAGATCCTCGGCACCCCGGCCCGGATGACCCCCGTCGGGGTCCGCTGGGAGGACCTGCCGCCCGTGGACGCCGTCCTCATCAGCCACAACCACTACGACCACCTGGACCTGCCCACCCTGCGCCGGCTGCCCCGCGACGTCCCCCTCTTCGTACCGGCCGGCCTCGCCCGCTGGTGCCGCCGGCGCGGATTCACCCGGGTCACCGAGCTCGACTGGTGGGAGTCCGCGGAGCTCGGCGGGGTCCGCTTCGAGTTCGTCCCCGCCCACCATTGGTCCCGCCGCGGCCTGCTCGACACCTGCCGCACCCTGTGGGGCGGCTGGGTCCTCACCGCCCTGTCCGGCCGGCGGGTCTACTTCGCGGGGGACACCGGATACGGGCACTGGTTCCGCCAGATCGGCCGCCGCCACCCCGGCATCGACCTCGCGCTGCTCCCCATCGGCGCGTACGCCCCCCGCTGGTGGCTCCGCGAGGTGCACGCCGACCCGGAGGAGGCGGTACGGGCCTGCCTGGACCTCGGCGCCCAGCGGATGGCCCCCATGCACTGGGCCACCTTCGCGCTCTCCGCGGAACCGGTCCTGGAACCCCTGGCCCGGGTCCGCGCCGCCTGGGCCCGCGCCGGCCTGGCCCGCGAATCCCTCTGGGACCTCCCGGTGGGTGCCTCCGGCGTCCTCACCTGACCCGCCGTCGCCGTCGCCGTCCCGTCCTAGCCGCCGCGGACGCGGCGCCAGCCCGCCGGGGCGGCGCTGATGAACAGGGCGAGGCCCACGGCCAGCGCCACGCCCTTCCACGGCTCGTCGAAGAGGGAGCCGCCGAGGATGCCGATCAGCTGGTAGGTCGCCGCCCAGGCCAGGCAGGCGGGCAGGTCGCCACGGGCGAACCGGCGCAACGGCATCGAGGCCAGCAGACAGGCCAGCATCACGGGGATCCGTCCCGCCGGGACCAGCCGCGACAGCACCAGGACCAGCACCCCGTGCTCGTGCAGCCGCTCCTGCGCCGCCTCCAGCCGGTCCTGCGAGACCCGCCGCCGCAACGACTCCAGCGCCCGCGAACCGTTCCGCGACCGGACCCCGCGCGAGCCCAGCCAGTACAGCGCGAGGTCCCCGAGGAAGGCACCCAGCGCCGCGACCACGAACACCAGCAGCAGCCCCAGCGGCAGCGTCTGGTGGTGCAGGGCCACCACCGCCGCCGAACTCACCAGCGCCCCCGTCGGGATCACCGGCACCAGAGCCCCCACCGACACCAACAGGAACAGCGCCGGATAGCCCACCGCCTGCTGGGTGGACTCCTGGGGCACCTGCCCCGCCGCACCCCCCGCCGCGAGCAGCAGACCCGCCGCCCAGGCCGTCCGCATCAGCCCGTCACCACGCCCTCGCCCTGGTCCAACCGGTGCACCGCCACCCCGGGCGCCAACCGCCCAGCGTGCCGGACGAACTCCGCCCCCGGCGCGTGGAACTCGTGCGGGCGCACCGCGTCCATCCCCACCGGCCAGAAGGTCCCGTAGTGCACGGGCACCGCCGCCGCCGGGGCCAGCTCGGCCAGCGCCCCCGCCGCGCCCCGCGCGTCCAGGTGCCCCGGCCCCAGGTACGGACCCCAGCCGCCCACCGGCAGCAGCGCCACGTCCACCGGCCCCACCTCGGCCGCCATTCCCTCGAACAGTCCGGTGTCCCCGGCGAAGTAGGTCCGCGCGGAACCCTCGACCACGAATCCGAGCGCCGGACTGCGCTGCGGCCCGAAGGGCAACCGGCGCCCGTCGTGCCGCGCGCTCACCGCGCGCACCCGTACGCCCCCCACCGCCGCGGCGTCCCCGGGGGCCAGCTCCGTCACCGACAGCCCGCGCTCCCGCACCAGCCGCGCCAGCCCCGGAACCGCCCGCCGGGCGTTCCGCGGCAGCAACAGCCGCGTCCCGGTCGCCAGCCGTGCCAGCGAGGGCAGGTGCAGGTGGTCGGCGTGCAGGTGAGAGACCAGCACCGCGTCGGCCACGGCCGCCTCCGGGGGCGGCACCGCGCCCCGGCGCCGCCGCAGATGAGCCAGCCGCCGTCCGAACAGCGGGTCCGTCAGCAGCCGCACGCCCGAGTCCTCGACCGTACAGGTGGCATGGCCCCACCAGGTGATCCCCACCGGCACGCGGCGCCCCTTCCCTCGCTTCCGGGCTCCGAGCTTAGGCCGAGTCCGGACAAGGCGGCGCCTCCCCCTCCTCCCGGCTGCCCGACCGGAGTAGGGTCGGGCGGCATGGATGAGGTGCGCGTGGCCGCCATCGCCAGTCTGACTCCCCTGGAGGAGCTGGACAGCGACCCCTTCGCCGTCGACACCCGCAACCAGCACGCGCTGTGCGCGCGCTGGGCCGAGGACCGCGGATACGTCGTGACCCGGCAACTGCTCTTCTACGGGCTCCGGGCCGACCACGTCGGCCTGTGGACGGACGTGGACACCGGTCAGGTGGACCTCTTCGTCGCCCCGAGCGCCCGGGTCCTGGCCCGCGCCCTGGGCTCCGTCGAGGAGTTCGCGGCCGAGTGCGCCCGGCGGGGGGTGCGGCTGGAGACGGTGGGGTCGGACGAGCCCGCGTACACCCCGGAGATGAAGGCCGAGGTGCACCGCCGGCTCTCCATGCCCACCGCGGGCTACGACGGCACCTGACCCCGCCCCGCCTCCGTCCGGCCCCCGGGCCCCGCCGGCCCCGCCCCACCCGTCACGCGCCCGCCTCCGCCCGCCCGGCCCACCGCCACCCGCCCCGGCTCCCGGCGCCCCACCTTCCCCGGCCCGAGCCCGTCCGCCCGTCCGCTCGTCCGTAGCCGTAGCCGCAGGCCCGGCGCCTCACGCCTCCCCCGGCCGGTGACCGCTCCGTGCGAGGCTGGGGGCGGGGGACCGGCCGCCGGGGCGCGGTCCGTGTGACACGAGGTGGGAGCGGCGTGCGGCGAGAGCGTTGGCGGACTGCGGGGAGCGCCCTGTTCCGGGTGACCGTGGTCTGGGCGGTGTCCACGGTGACCTTGCTGGTACTGGCCGCCGCCCTGCCGGACTTCGCCCTCCAGTCCGCGGACGGCGACAGCCTCACCCGGACCGCGCTCACCGCGGCCTGGGGAGCGGGCGCCTTCGGACTGCTCAGCGCGCTGGTGTGGCCGGTCCTGGTACGGGCGCTGCTGCTGGTCCCCGCCCTCGTCCTGGGCCTGCTGGTGTTCTTCCTCAACGGCTCGCTGCTGCTCATCGCCCTCGACCTGATCCCGGACGGCCGAGGCACCGCCGACCCGCAGACCGCGGTGGTCGTGGCGGCGGCGATGTCCGCGGTGGCCTCGGCGACCTCCACCGCCCTCGCGGTCCGGGACGACGACGCCTACCGGCGGCGGCTCTCCCGGCTCGCCGACCGCCGGCGCCGCCGGCAGGGCCGCGGGGACCTCCCCGCCGCCGACGAGGACCGCCCCGGCACCGTCTTCCTCCAGCTCGACGGGGTCGGGCACACGGTGCTGCGGGAGGCCCTGGCCGCCGGGCTGATGCCCGCCACCGCCGGGCTCCTCGACACGGGCCACCGGCTGGCCCGCTGGCGGACCGACTGGTCCAGCCAGACCGGGGCCAGCCAGCTCGGCATCCTGCACGGTTCCACCTTCGACGTGCCGGCCTTCCGCTGGTACGAGAAGGACACCGGGGAGGTCGTGGTCTGCAACCGGCCCACCAGCGCGGCCGAGCTCCAGCGCCGCGCGGTGGCCCGGACGGGCCGGCCGGGACTGCTCAGCCGGGACGGGGCCAGCCGCGGCAACCTCTTCAGCGGCGGGGCGGACCAGCTCGCCCTGGTGCTGTCGGTGTCCGCCCGCCGGGGCCGCGAGAACCGCTCGCGGGCCGGGTACTTCGCCTACTTCTCCGACCCCGCCAACGCCGTGCGGACCGCGCTGTCCCTGGCCGCGGAGGTGGCGCGGGAGCTGTTCCAGTCCACCCGGGCCCGGTTCCGGCGGGAGCACCCCCGGGTGGGCCGCGGCGGCCTGTACCCGTTCATCCGGGCCTTCGCCACCGTCGTCGAGCGGGACGTGGTCGTGGCGGCCGTCATCGGGGACATGCTGGCGGGCCGTGCCGCCGTCTACGCCGACCTGGTCGCCTACGACGAGGTCGCCCACCACTCCGGGCCGCGGGGCCGGGACACCGCGCAGGTGCTCCGCCGCCTGGACCGCAGCGTGGCCCTGCTGCTGAAGGCGGCGGCGCACGCCCCCCGCCACTACAGGTTCGTGCTGCTGTCCGACCACGGGCAGAGCCCGGGGGAGACCTTCCTCGGGAAGTTCGGGCTGACCCTGCGGGACCTGGTCCGGGCCGGCTGCGGGCTTCCCGTGCCGCGCCGGGCCCGGCACAGTCCCAGCGGGGCGGAGGCCCGCTCGGCGGTCCTGGCGGCCCTGCACCGGCCCGAGGAACGCGAGGAGCACGGGGGCGCCGGGCAGCCGGTGGCCTCCGGGGTGGCGGCCGCGGGCGGCGGCCGGGCACGGCCCGGCCGTGACCCGGACCCGGTGGTGCTGGCCTCCGGGAACCTCGGGCTGATCTCCTTCCCCGACGCGCCGGGCCGGCTCACCGCCGAGCAGATCGAGCGCCGCCACCCGGCCCTGCTGACCACCCTCGCCAACCATCCCGGCATCGGGTTCCTGCTGGTGGACGGGGTGGTGCTGGGCGCGCGCGGGGCGCGGGCCCGACTGTCGGTGCCCGGCGAGGCGGAGGCCCTGCTGGCCCCCTTCGGACCCGGCGCGGCGGAGGCGGTGCGGCGCACGGACTCCTTCCCGCACGTGGCCGACATCATGGTCAATTCCGCGTGCGACCCGGCCTCCGGTGAGGTGCACGCCTTCGAGGAGCAGATCGGCTCGCACGGCGGTCTCGGCGGGGACCAGAGCGCCCCCTTCCTGATGTGGCCCGCCGAACTGTCCGAACCGGGCCGGATCACCGGGGCCGAGCAGCTGCACGAGGTGTTCCGCCGCTGGCTCCTCGAAGCCGAACGGGAGCGGGAGGACGAGGGGGCCGAGGGGGACGAGGGCGGCGAGGCCCCCACCCATGTGCCGACCGGTGCCCCCGACCCTGTCCCCGCCCCCGTCCCCGTTACTTCCGACGCCTCCGCCCCGGAGTCGGACCGGGGTGGGAACCCGCACGCGGACCCGGTCACGGACCCGGTCACGAACCCGCACCGGCCCGTGGACCGTACGCCCGTCCTGGAAGATCCTCGTCCGGGAGGTCACTGAACCGGAATGTTTTCGTCCACCCCGGGGTCCGGCGGGACGAAAACAGGAGATTTTGCGCGGACCGGGCCGTCCCTGACGATATTCGGGTTTGTCCACGATATGAACCAGGGGCACCACCGCGCATGACCATGACCAAGCCTGCCGCCGCGCCCGCGGCCACGACCCCGGACGGGCCCCCCGCCACCGGGACCGGCGCCACCGGGACGGCGACCGAGGACGGCACGGGCTCCGCCCCCGGCACCCGGCACGCCCGCCGGTTCGGGCTCCCCGTCGCGACCGCCCTGGTCATGGGCAACATCATCGGCGGCGGCATCTTCCTGCTGCCCGCCTCCGTGGCCCCCTTCGGCACCGTCAGCCTGGTCGCCTTCGGCATCCTCACCCTGGGCGCCCTCAGCCTCGCCCTGGTCTTCGGCCGCCTCGCCGAGCGCCACCCGCGCACTGGCGGCCCGTACGTGTACGCCCGCGAGGCGTTCGGTGACTTCGCCGGGTTCCTCGCCGCCTGGAGCTACTGGATCACCGCCTGGGTCTCGAACGCCGCGCTCGCCGTGGCCTCCGTCGGCTACCTCGCGGTCCTCTTCCCCGGCCTCGACGGGCACCGCTGGTCCATGTGCCTGGCCGCGCTCGCCGTGCAGTGGCTGCCCGCCCTGGCCAACCTGGCGGGCACCCGGTACGTGGGGGCCGTGCAGGTCGTGGCGACCGTCCTGAAGTTCGTCCCCCTGCTCCTGGTCGCCGTCGGCGGGCTGTTCTTCTTCGAACCCGACCGCCTCGGCCCGTTCACCGCGGGGGAGGGCGGCTCCGCCCTCGGCGCGGTCTCCGCCTCCGCCGCCATCCTGCTCTTCAGCTACCTCGGCGTGGAGTCCGCCGCCGTCAGCGCCGGCGAGGTCCGCGATCCGCGGCGCAACGTCGGCCGGGCCACCGTCCTCGGCACCCTCGGCGCCGCCGTCGTCTACCTGCTCGGCACCCTCGCCGTCTTCGGCCTGGTCCCGCACGAGCGCCTCGTGGAGTCCACCGCCCCCTTCTCGGACGCCGTGGACGCCATGACCGGCGGCACCTGGGGCGGCACCCTGGTCGCCGGCGCCGCCGTCGTCTCCATCCTCGGCGCCCTCAACGGCTGGACCCTGCTCAGCGCCCAGACCCCGTACGCCGCCGCCCGCGACGGGCTCTTCCCTCAGGTCTTCGCCCGCAAGCGGCGCGGGGTCCCCGTGGTGGGCGTCGTCGTCACCGTGGTCCTGGCCTCCGCGCTGACCGTCTACAACTACACCGCGGGCCCCGCCGGGGTCTTCGAGACGCTGGTGCTGGTCACCACCTTCACCGCCACCGTCCCGTACCTGCTGGCCACCGCCGCGCAGATCCACTTCCTGCTCTCCGGGCAGCGGGACCGGGTGGACCGGGGCCGACTGGTCCGGGACGGCGTGCTCGCCGCGGCCGCCTCCGGCTTCTCCCTGTGGCTCGTCGCCGGCTCCGGCTACGCCGCCGTCTACCAGGGCGTCCTGTTCCTGTTCGCCGGGATCCTCGGGTACGCCGCCATGTCGGCCCGCCGGCGCCGCCCCGCCGGCGAGGAGGCCCCCACCGCCTGACCGCCGGCCCCGGACCACGGGAAGGGCCCCGCACCACCGGTGCGGGGCCCTTCCCGTGTTCTCGTGTTCCCGTGGTCCGTGGCCCCGTCGTGTGCCGGGACCGCGGATCAGTCCAGGTAGTCGCGCAGCACCTGGGAACGCGAGGGGTGGCGCAGCTTCGACATGGTCTTGGACTCGATCTGACGGATCCGCTCACGGGTCACCCCGTAGACGCGGCCGATCTCGTCCAGGGTCTTCGGCTGGCCGTCGTTCAGGCCGTACCGCATGGAGACCACGCCCGCCTCGCGCTCCGACAGGGTGCCCAGGATCGACTGGAGCTGCTCCTGCAGGAAGGTGAAGGAGACGGCGTCGGCCGGGACCACGGCCTCGGAGTCCTCGATGAGGTCACCGAACTCGCTGTCGCCCTCCTCACCCAGCGGGGTGTGCAGGGAGATCGGCTCACGCCCGTACTTCTGGACCTCGATGACCTTCTCGGGGGTCATGTCGAGTTCCTTGCCCAGCTCCTCCGGGGTGGGCTCGCGGCCCAGGTCCTGGAGCATCTGGCGCTGCACGCGGGCGAGCTTGTTGATGATCTCGACCATGTGCACGGGGATGCGGATCGTGCGCGACTGGTCGGCCATCGCGCGGGTGATCGCCTGCCGGATCCACCAGGTCGCGTACGTGGAGAACTTGAAGCCCTTGGTGTAGTCGAACTTCTCCACCGCGCGGATCAGACCGACGTTGCCCTCCTGGATCAGGTCCAGGAAGAGCATGCCGCGGCCGGTGTAGCGCTTGGCCAGGGAGACCACGAGGCGGAGGTTGGCCTCCAGCAGGTGGTTCTTGGCCCGCCGGCCGTCCTCGACGAGGATCTCCAGCTCGCGCCGGAACGCGGGCTTGTGGTCGTCCTCCTCCTCCAGCTTGTACTCGGAGAACAGGCCCGCCTCGATCCGCTTGGCGAGCTCCACCTCCTGCTCGGCGTTGAGGAGCGGCACCTTGCCGATCAGCTTCAGGTAGTCCTTGACCGGGTCGGCGGTGGCACCGGCGACCATGACGGTCTGCGCCGGGGCGTCGTCGTCGTCCTCGTCGGACAGCACGAAGCCCTGCGCGCCGGGCTTGGCCGTCTCCTCCTCGGCCTCGTCGGCGAGGTCCTCGGTCCACTCCTCGCCCTCGACCTCCGGGTTCTCCGGGTCGGCGTCCTTGGAGGTCTTCTTCGCCGCCGTCTTCTTCGTGGCGGTCTTCTTCGCCGCGGCCTTCTTGACCACGCGCTTCTTCGGCTCGGCGGCGGTCGCCGAAGCCGGAGCGGCGGACTCCTCCGCCTCCGCGCCGGGCTGTGCCGGTATCGACGCGGGCGCGGCCACGGCGGTCTTGCGGGCACCGATGGGCCGCGGCGGGGCGGCCGTCTTCTTCACGGTGGTACGGGCCGGAGCCGCCGCGGTCTTGCGGGGCTTCTTGGCAGCGGTCTTCGTGGCGGGGGCCGCACTCACGTGCAGCGCCACGCCCTCCTCGTCCAGCACCTGGTTCAGGCTGCGCAGGACCCGCTTCCACTGGTCCACCGGGATGCGGCCGGCCTCGAAAGCCTGGCGCACGTCGTCACCGTTGATGTGACCCTGCTCGCGGCCGCGCTCGACGAGCGCGACGAGGGCCTCCGATTCGGCGATCTCCGGAGGGAACGTACGGGACGGGCTGAGCGACACAAGAAGCCTCTCGTTGCGAACAGACAAAGAACGGGCGGGACATCATCGCGCGACGGACGGGACCCGGCCCCGGCGGGGTCGGTACCCGGTGCCGCGCGAGGACACCTGTCGGTTCATCGCGCGCCCGAGTCGATTCGTTACGCGCGGAATTGAGTGACCTGCGCCACGCTCCCGAACGACCGCCGCCCCGCTGCCAACGTCCCGCGGCCCGGGATCATTCCGGCTTGCGGGCTTCGATCAGGAATCGCGCCGTGTGGGCGACGAAGGGACCCTCTCGCCCGATCCGTTCGTGGAGCGAGCGCAGCCGGTCCCGGTACTGCCCGACCGTGAAGCCCGGCACCATCCAGATCACCTTACGGAGGAAGTAGATCACGGCGCCGACGTCACGGAACTCCGTCCGCAGCCGCTCCACGCGCAGATCCGTCACCTCCAGCCCCGCCGCGCGGGCCGCGGCGGCCGTGTCCTCCGGGTCCCGGGCCCGCCGCACCTCCTCCGGCTGCGGCCCCAGGAAGTACTCGACCAGCTCGAAGACGCTCGACGGCCCCACCTGCTGCGAGAAGTACGTGCCGCCCGGCCGCAGCACCCGCGCGATCTCCTCCCACCACACCGTGACCGGATGCCGCGAGGACACCAGCGAGAAGGAACCGTCGGCGAAGGGCAGCGGCGGCTCGGCGGGGCAGGCCACCACCACGGCGCCCAGCGGATGCAGCAGCCGCATGGCCTCGGCGGCGTTCGGCGGCCAGGACTCGGTGGCCGCGGCCACCGGCGGCATCGGGCCCGCGCCGGCCAGCACCTCGCCCCCGCCCGTCTCCAGGTCCAGCACGGAATCCGTCCGGGCCAGCCGCTCGCCCAGCAACTTCTGGTACCCCCAGGAAGGCCGCTGCTCGGTGGCCCGGCCGTCCAGCCAGGAGAAGTCCCACCCCTCCACGGACACCGCGTCCGCCTCCGCCACCAACCTGTCGAATTCATCGTCCATGTCCCGATCTTCCCAGTCCGTCCCCGCTGGGGGCCACCGGTTAACGGTTGGTAGGCTGGGCGCCGGGCCGTGACTGGCGCTTGGGTGGATCACCACCGGGGAGCGGCCCGACGCACGGACGCACCCGCCCACCGCGGCGGCCCGCGACCGTCCGGACCCTGCCGCGCGCCTGGGCGAACCGCGATCCCGCAGCGACGTTCAGGAGACCCCCGTGACGACTGCCACCGCCCGCCTGATGGACGGCACCGCCCTCGCCCGCCGCATCAGCGAGGAGACCGCCGCCCGCGCCGCACAGCTCACCGAGCGCACCGGCAAGGCCCCCTGTCTGGCCACCGTCCTCGTCGGCGAGGACCCCGCCTCCGTCACCTACGTACGGATGAAGCAGAACCGCTGCGCCAAGGCCGGGATCACCTCCCGCCACGTGGAGCTGCCGGCCGCGACCACCACCGAGGAGCTCGTCGCCGTCATCACCGACCTCTCCGAGGACCCGGAGATCAGCGGCATCCTGCTCCAGCACCCCGTCCCGCACCACATCGACGAGCGCGCCGCCTTCGAGGCCATCGCCCCCGGCAAGGACGTCGACGGCGTCACCATGCACTCCTTCGCCGCCATGGGCTTCGGCCTGCCCGGCTTCGTCTCCTGCACCCCCGGCGGCATCATGCGGCTGCTCTCCGCGTACGACGTGGACCTCACCGGCAAGCACGCCGTGGTCGTCGGCCGCAGCGCCATCCTCGGCAAGCCCGCCGGGATGCTGCTCCTGGAGCAGAACGCCACCGTCACCTACTGCCACTCCCGCACCCAGGACCTCTCCTCGATCGTCCGCCAGGCCGACGTCCTGGTCGCCGCGGTCGGCAAGGCCGAGTTCATCCGCGGTGAGGACATCAAGCCCGGCGCCGTGGTCCTCGACGCCGGCTACAACGAGGGCAACGTCGGCGACGTCCACTTCGAGTCCGCCGCCGCCCGCGCCTCCCTCATCACGCCCGTCCCCGGCGGCGTCGGCCCCATGACCATCGCCGTCCTCCTGGAGCAGACCGTGCAGGCCGCCGCCGCGCAGGCCGGCATCGACCTCGGCTGAACCCGCCACCGCGAGGAGCGGTGGTCCCCGGACCGGGCCCCTCGGGCCCGGCCGGCGGCCGCCCGCCCCGCACCACCGACGGAGGTCCCGCCCCCCACCTCCCCGCGCGGGCCACAGGCCCCGGGCCCAACGGCCCGGGGCCTTCCGCTTCCCCCCACCCCGGCCGAAAGGACGATGACCGGCGGCCCCCACCGGCGTGCACTGGATATGTGAACCCGCTGATGGATATGCAGAAGGCCCCCGACGGCCCCCCGGAAGGCGAACCCGGCGGCGCCGGCGCCCGCCCCTCCCGCCGTCACCCCCGCGGACTCGCCACCCTCGTCCTCGCCGAGATGTGGGAGCGGTTCAGCCTCTACGGCATGGTCGCCATCCTCGTCACCTTCCTCGCGGCCTCACCCGCCCACGGCGGCATGGGCCTCGACAGCGGCACCGCCAAGGCCGTCGAGGGCGTCTACATGGCGATGATCTCCCTGCTCGCCCTGCCCGGCGGCTGGATCGCCGACCGCGTCACCGGCGCCCGCCGCGCCGTCCTCTGGGGCGGCCTGATCATCACCGCCGGCCACGTCCTGCTCGCCGTCCCCGGCCGCGGCTTCGTCTGGCCCGGCCTCTTCCTCATCGTCCTCGGCACCGGCCTGCTCAAGCCCAACATCTCCGCCCTCGTCGGCCGCCTCTACGCCGCCGACGACGACCAGCGCCGCGACGCGGGCTACTCGCTCTTCTACATGGGCATCAACCTCGGCGCCGTCATCGCCCCGATCGTCGTCGGCTACCTCGGCGAGGAGGTGGACTGGCACCTCGGCTTCGGCGCCGCCGCCGTCGGCATGGCCCTGGGACTGGTCCAGTACGTCCTGGGCGGCCGCCGCCTCACCGCCTCCCTGCGCCACGAACCCGTGGTCCGCCTCACCCCGGCCGAACGCACCCGCCTGCTGCGCTCCGGCGGCCTGGGCGCCCTCGGCACCGCCGTCCTCATCCTGGTCCTGGTCCTCGGGCACCTCTTCGACGTGGACACCGTCACCTTCGTCCTCACCGTCGTCGCCGTGGTGGTGCCGGGCTGCGTCCTGTTCTCCATGTACCGCAGCCCGAAGGTCACCACGACGGAGCGGACCCGGCTGCGCGCCTACGTCTGGCTGTTCCTCGCCGCCACCCTGTTCTGGATGGTCTACGACCAGATGGGCAACGAACTGATCGACTTCGCGGCCACCCGCACCGACCTGTCCGTCCTCGGTTGGCACATCCCCGCCAGCTGGACCCAGACCATCCCCTCCCTGTTCGTGATCGCCCTGGCCCCGCTGTTCGCCTCCTTCTGGGTCCGCCGAGGCCGCCGGATGAGCACCCCGCTCAAGTTCGGCCTGGCCCTGCTCCTGGTCGGCGCCTCCTTCCTCGTGATGTCCGCCGCCGCGGCCATCGCCTCGCACGGGGTGCGGGTCTCCCTGATGTGGCTGGTCGGCGTCTACCTGATCCAGGTCATGGGCGAGATGTGCCTCTCCCCGGTCGGCCTGTCGGTCACCACGAAGCTGGCCCCGCGCGCCTTCACCAACCAGATGATGGGCGTCTGGTTCCTCGCCGCCGCCACCGGCGACGGCATCGGCGGCCAACTGCCCCGCCTCGACCCGGTCCTCGGCCAGAGCCTCAACTTCCTCTGGCAGGGCGCCCTGGTCATCGCCGCCGGCACCGCCATGGTCCTCTTCACCCGCCGCCTCAAGACCCTGGCCGGCGAATCCACCCCGCCCCCGGCAACCGCGCCGGCCACGGCCTGACGGGGACGGGGGAGCGGGCAGGGGCCGGGGACCGGGTCCGCTCCGACGGGAGCGGGAGCGCCCGGTCGCCTTACCTCCGGGGTAATCGACCGGAGGTGCGGGCGGCGGCATCGTGAGGGGTGTCGGGTTCCGGGGTCGCGCACTCGGGTCCGGGGCCCGGCAGTCCCCGTCCGCCTTCCGCCGAGGAGGTCCGCCCCATGTCCGCGACCCTGATCACCGCAGTCGCCCGTACCGCCCGGCCCTGGTCCGCGCTGCGCCGGTTCCTGGCGCTGGACGCCCTGGTCACCGGGGCCAACGGGCTGGCGTACGCCCTGTTCCCGGCGCCCCTCGGCCGGCTCCTCGGGGTCGAGGAGGGGCTGCTGTGCGAGCTCGGCGTGCTGCTGGCCGTCTACGCGGCGGCCGTGGGCCTGCTCTCCTCCCGGGAGCGGCCCGCCCCGGCCGGCGTCGGGGCCGTGGTCGGGGTGAACACCGCCTGGGCCGTGCTCAGCCTGGCCGCCCTGGTCCTGTACTTCGAGCCGACGACGGCCGGGGTCGTGTGGATCCCCCTCCAGGCGCTGACCGTGGCCGGGTTCGCCGCCCTCCAGGCGCTGGCGCTGCGGTCAACCACCGACTGAGCGCAGGTACTTCACCGTCGCCGGGTCGGCCGGGAGCATCGTCTCGATGGCCAGCTCGGCGACGGTCACGTCCAGCGGGGTGTTGAAGGTGGAGATCGAGGACACGAAGGACAGCAGCTGCCCGTCGTGCTCGATCACGAGCGGCAGCGCGAAGTACGGCACCGGGGCCGGTGGTTCGGCCTCCGGGGTGGGGTCGGGATGCGGGTACGCCGCCACCTCCTCGTACAGCGCGCGCAGCTCCTCCGAGCGCCCCAGCACCAACTGCCGCTCCATCTGAGCCAGCAGGTGCCCCCGCCACTCCGGCAGGTTGCGGATCCGCGGGGCCAGGCCCTCCGGGTGCAGGGTGATCCGCATCGCGTTGAGCGGCGGTTCCAGCAGGTGCTCGGGCAGCCCGTCGAGGAGCATCAGTACGCCCCGGTTCGCCGCCACCACCCGGTACGCGCCGTCCACGATCAGCGCCGGATAGGGCTCGTATCCCGCGAGCAGCCGCTCCAGCCCCTCCCGCAGGGTGTCCAGCGCCGGGTCCTCCAGCGGGGTCTGCCGGAACCGCGGCTCGTAACCGGCGGCCACCAACAGCGCGTTGCGGTCCCGCACCGGCACCTCCAGCCGGTCGGCCAGCCGCAGCAGCAGCTCCTCACCGGGCCGTGACCGGCCCGTCTCGATGAAGCTGAGGTGCCGCGAGGAGGAGTCGGCCCGCTGGGCCAGTTCCAGCTGGCTCAACCCCCGCCGCACCCGCCACGTGCGCAACAGCGCCCCCACCGCCGTACCGGTACCCGTCGTCGTCATGGTCGTGACAGTAGCGGGGAGCGGTCCGGGCCGCTCCCCGCCGTCATTCCGGACGGGGCCGGATCAGCCCAGGTCCAGGGCGTTGCGCAGGCCCAGCCGGTAGCGGAACAGGTCCTGCCGTCGCACCTCCGCCAGCTCCGGGGGCCGGAACATCGACACCACCCGACAGGGCTCGGCCGCGGAACCGGACTGTCCAAGAAGGGCGTTCACCGCGGCCCGCGCCGACGCGTTCGCCCCCTCCATGGTGGCCAGGTCGATGTCCACCGCCACGTAGTCCCCGCACAGGAAGAAGTTCGGGACGCGGGTGCGCGCCGTCGGCCGGTCGTACAGGGTGCCCACCGGGTGGATCAGCAACTCGTCCTCGTTCACCGGGTGCGGGGTGCCCAGGCCGTCCACCCCCGGGTCCAGGAACCACGAGTGCAGGGCGGAGTCCCGCAGCACGGTCCGCCCCGAGTCGTTCAGGGCGGCCTTCAACTGCGCCCACACCTCCCGGGCGACCTCCTCCCTGGTGCACTGCTTGGCCGTCCGCCCGTACAGGATCCCCGGCTTGTCCCACTCGGACACGTCCACGGACAGGCAGTCCACCACCGACCCGTCCCCGTAGTCCGTGGCGAACCGCCGGCGCGGCCAGTGACCGGCCTGCTGGATCCCCGTCAACGCCCAAGGGGAGTCGACGCAGTTGAAGTGGCCGCGCACCAGTGGGGCGCGCTCGGTGAGGTAGAACTGGATCCCGGTCATCCAGTCCGTCCGCAGCCGGTCGCAACGCCCCAGCATCGGGTCCGCCGACCGCAGTCCGGGACTCCAGGTGCGGCGGGCGTGCTCCACCGGCAGGGCCGACACGTAGTGGTCGGCCGTCTCGGTCCGGACCGCCCCGGTCGGGTCCGCCAGCTCCACCCCGCTGACCAGGCCGTCCGCCCACCGCACCTGACGCACCGTCCAACCCATCCTGAACTCCACGCCGAGGGAACGCAGATGGGTCTCCCACGGGTCGATCCACGCCTCGTTCGTCGGCAGGTTCAGGATGCGGTCCGGCGGGCCGTCCGCGCCGCGCCCCAGCGCGTTGAACACGAAGGCCTCGCCCAGGGTGCCCACCGTGCGCGTGGACGCCTCCTCGGCCTTCGTCGCCACGATGTTGCGGGTCACGCCGACCGCGAGGATCCGCTGGTACTCGTACGACATCCGCTCCGCCCGCACGAACTCCCACCAGGGCGTCCGCTCCCATACCTCGTCGCGGCGCTCCTGGCAGCTCGTCAGGAACACCAGGGCCCGGTTCACGAAGTACGCCGTCTCGTGCAGCGGCAGCCGCCCCAGGGTCTCGACCAGCCCGGTCAACGCGCGCCGCAACTCGTCCAGGGTGAGGCGGGCCGGCCGGTGCCCGGGCCACGGAATGGGGGCCCGCAGGTCCTCCCGACCGCCCGAACGGGCGAACATCATCTCCGGGGGAGCGACCAGGTTGTCCCAGACGCCGTTCGGATTCCCCTCGAACGGGATCCGCCGCAGCGTGTCGGGGAGGTTGTGGTAGATCCCCGGGATGAAACGGAACCCGTGCTCGGCAGGCAACGGCCTGCGACCGCCGCGCGCGCTGCCCGGCACCCCCATGCTGCGGGCCTTCCCGCCCAGGGCCCGTCGCTCGTAGACGGTCACCGCGAAGCCCCGCTCGGCGAGTTCGTGCGCCGCGGTCAACCCG
This sequence comes from Streptomyces sp. NPDC097619, assembly GCF_040302735.1. NCBI lineage: Bacteria > Bacillati > Actinomycetota > Actinomycetes > Kitasatosporales > Streptomycetaceae > Streptomyces > Streptomyces sp. NPDC097619. The sequence continues at coordinate 43,306 of NZ_JBEOSD010000032.1, forward strand.
GCGACCCCGCCGCCGAGCACCGCCACCCGCGGGCCCGTCGCCCGGGCGGGTTCCGTGGCGCCGGACCGTTCCGGCCGTGGCGAGGCCGACGCCCCGCCCGGTAAGGCTCCGGCCGCGGCCGTGCCCGCGGCCACTCCCGTGATGAACGTACGTCTCGACGTCATGCGCCCTCCGCTGCTCCCGCTACTGCCCGGTAACCGTCGCGTCCGGCGCAGGAGCCTAGAAGGGCCGCCCCCGGCACGGAAGGCACGGGAGCGGCCCCGCCGCACTATGGCGCGAACCCTTCCCCCCGCGCCCCCCTGTGGGACGCTGGAGGTCCACCGTTCACGGGAGGAGCCGCCATGGCGCTGGAACCGCTGTCGCAGAAGGAGATCGAGGACCGGCTGCGGGAGCTCCCCGGCTGGGCCGTCACCGGGGACCGGCTCGGCCGCACCTTCCGCCTCGACGGTCATTTCGCGGCGGCCGCCCTGGTCCTGGCCATCGCCGCCGTCCAGGAGGAGCTGGGCCACCACGCCGACCTCACCCTCGGGTACGACACCGTCGCGCTGGCCGTGAACACCCACTCGGCGGGCGGCTCGGTCACCGCGAAGGACTTCGCCCTCGCCGAACGCGTCCGCGACCTGGCCCCCGGCCTCGGCGCCCACTGACCCCTCTCGCCCGATGACGCCCGGCGGCCGGTACCGCACCCCCGGGCGGGCCCGGACGACGCTGTGGGGAGCGGGCCGCCGCCTCCGGGGGCGCGCCCGCCCGCGCACGGACGGGGCGGCGGTCGCGGTACGAACCAGCGGCCCTGGACGACGTCACCCTCCCCCGCGCGGACGGGGCGGCGGAAGCCCGGCGGACGCCCGCCCCGTACCGGCGTGATCGTGATCCGGCCCCGTCCGGCACGGACCCGTCCGCCCCTCAGCCCCCGGGCCCCAAGGCCCTTCCTGCCCCGGGGCCCCGTCAGTCCCACGCCCCCGCGTCGGCCGCCTCGCGGGCGTACGCGGCGAACTCCCGCGGGGCCCGGCCCAGGGCCCGCTCCACCCCGTCCGACACGGGCGTGTTCCGGCCGTCGAGGATCCCGGCGAACAGCTCCGCCAGGAATCCCGCCTCCGGCCCGGGCAGTCCGTACCCCTCCAGCAGGGTCGCGTACTCGGCCGTCGACACCGCCTCGTAGCGCACCTCCCGGCCCGCCGCCCGGCCGATCTCCATGAGCGCCTCCCCGAAGGTGAGCGCCCGTGGACCGGTCACCTCGTACACGGCCCCGGCCGGCGCGGCACCCGTCAGGACCGCCGTCGCCACCTCCGCCACGTCCTCGGCCGTCACGAACGGCTCGGCCGTCGCGCCGGCCGGGAACGCCAACCCGCCCCCGATCACCGCCTCCCGGAACAGGCCCTCGCTGAAGTTCTCGGCGAAGAACGCCGCCCGCACCGCGGTCACCTCCGCCCCCGCCTCCCGCAGCGCCGCTTCGGCACGGACGGCCCCCGCCTCACCTCGTCCCGACAGCACCACCAGCCGCCGCACCCCGTGCGCGACCGCCTGCCGCCCGAACTCCCGCAGCGCCGGCACCGCTTCGGGTACCGCCAGCTCCGGGTAGTACGCCACGTACGCGAGGTCCGCCCCCGCCAACGCCGGTCCCCAACCCGCCGGATCCTCCCAGTCGAAACGGACCTCCCCGGTACGGGAACCGGCCCGCACCCCGTACCCGAGCTCGGTCAGCCGCTCCGCCACCCGCCGCCCGGTCTTCCCCGTCGCCGTCGTCACCAGCACGACCGGCGCGCTCCCGTCCCCCCGCGGTCCGGACTGCCGCTCTCCGTACTGCCCGGTGTTCCGGCCCGTGTGCCGCCCCGTGTACTGCCCCGTGTTCTGAGTCATGGCACCAGCCTCGCCGCCGCGCCGCCCGACGACCATGTCCCACCGGCTCGTTCCCATGTCCGTGCGTCCAGCCGCCGTTAAGCTCGCACGGGTGGACGCGCTGACGGGACTGCTGAACGGGCCGAGGGCCCAAGGGGCCTTCATCCTGCGGATGGTGATGCGGACGCCCTGGTCGGTACGGATCGAGGACGAGGCCCCGCTGTGCCTGATGCGGGTCCGCCACGGCGAGGTGTGGATCGAGCCGGCGGAGGGGGAGCCGGTCCGGCTGGCCGCCGGGGACGTGGCCGTCACCCGCGGACCCGCCCCGTACACCGTGACCGGCCGCCCCGGCACCCCGCCGAGGGTCGTCGTGGACGCGGCGGGGGACTGCCGCACGCCGGAGGGCGAACCCCTCGGCTCCGTCATGAAGCTCGGCGTACGCGCCTGGGGCGACGGGGACGACGGGGACGCGGGGTTGCTCGTCGGCACCTATCGGATGGCGGGGGAGATCGGCGGCCGGCTGCTCTCCGCCCTGCCGCCGCTGCTGGTGCTGCCCGCGGGGGAGGCGGACTGCCCGTTCGGGCCCGTGCTCGACGCGGAGAGCGCCAAGGAGGGGCCCGGCCAGGAGGTGGTCCTCGACCGGCTCCTGGACCTGCTGCTGATCGACGTGCTCCGGGCCTGGTTCTCGCGCCCCGAGGGGCGACCGCCGGGCTGGTACCGGGCGTTGGGTGATCCGGTGGCCGGGCCCGCGCTCCGACTGATCCACGACACCCCGGCCCGGCCCTGGACGGTGGCCTCGCTGGCCTCGGCCGCCGGGGTGTCCCGGGCTGCCTTCGCACGTCGCTTCACCGAACAGGTGGGAGAGCCGCCCATGGCCTATCTGACCGGTTGGCGGCTCTCCCTCGCGGCCGACCTGTTGCGGGACACCGACGACACGGTGGAGTCGGTGGCCCACAAGGTCGGCTACAGCGGTTCCTTCGCGCTGAGTTCGGCCTTCAAACGGGTCCGGGGGATCAGCCCGAGCCGCCACCGCGAACTCGCCTGAGGGCCCCGCGGACCACCCGCCCGGCGCGCCGCCGGGCCCGGGTCCTTCAATTCCAGTCGAAGCCGTCCGGGTCCGGACCGATCCGCTTGCCGGAGTCCAGGGCACCGAGCGCGGCGAGGTCGGCCTCGTCCAGCTCGAAGCCGAACACGTCCAGGTTCTCCCGGATCCGCGACGGGGTCACGGACTTCGGGATGGCCACGTTGCCCAGCTGGAGGTGCCAGCGCAGCACCACCTGGGCGGGGGTGCGGCCGTGCTTGGCGGCGGCGGCCGTCACGGCCGGTGCCGCCAGCAGCTCCTTGCCCTGGCCCAGCGGGGACCAGGCCTCGGTGGCGATGCCGTACTCGGCGTGCACCGCGCGCAGTTCGGCCTGCGAGAAGAACGGGTGCAGCTCGATCTGGTTCACCGCGGGCACGAGACCGCTCTCGGAGCGCAGCCGCTCCAGGTGCGCGGGCTGGAAGTTGGACACGCCGACGGCCTTGGCGCGACCGCTGTCGGCGATCTCCTCGAAGGCCTTCCAGATGGCCGGGTAGTCCCCGCGCATCGGGCGCGGCCAGTGGATCAGGTACAGGTCGACGTAGTCCAGGCCGAGCCGGGACAGGGAGGCGTCGAACTCGCGGAGGACGTTGTCCCGGCCCCAGGACTCGTTCCCGCTGTTCCACAGCTTGGTGGTGACGAAAAGTTCCTCTCGCGGCAGACCCGCGTCGGCGATGGCCTTGCCGGTGCCGGTCTCGTTCTCGTAGACGGCCGCGGTGTCGATGCTGCGGTAGCCGGCCTCCAGGGCCGTGCCGACCGCGGCGGCCGCCTCGTCGTCCGGCACCTGCCAGACGCCGAAGCCGAGCTGCGGCATCAGCGTGCCGTTGTTGAGCTTGATGGACGGGACCTGCTGGGCATCCTGGTTCACGGCGGGCGATTCCCTCGTGTAGTCGTGCACGTACGAGGACCCACAACCGGCCACCGGTCCGCCCTATTCCCGCCGGCCTGACCGGATCGTGCGGGTCTACCGGGGCGATGGGCGGCGGATGCCTTGCCGCGCCCGGGGCGCCTGCCGCGTCACGTGTGAAGGTGCAATGTCACAGGTGAGCCCGCAACGTCACCCCACACCGTGACACCCCACCCACCCCGACATGCGCCGCCCCGCCTCACCCCGCCCCCCGCGTCACTCCGTCCGCCCCAGGTACGCCTCCCGGACCGCCGGGTCGGCCCGCACCTCCGCCGGAGTCCCGGCGGCCAGGACCCGCCCCAGGTCCAGGACGACCACCCGGGTGCACAGCTCCATCACGAAGGCCACGTCGTGCTCGACGAGCAGCACCCCGCACCCCTCCTCCTCGGCCAGCCCCCGGACGACCGAGGCCAGCACCTCCCGCTCGGGTCCCGCCATGCCGGAAGCCGGCTCGTCGAGCAACAGCACCCGGGGCGGATCGGCCACCGCCCGGGCCAGCTCCACCATCCGCGCCCGCCCCACCGGCAGCCCTCCCGCCGGCCCCTCCGCCGCCTCCGACAACCCGCAGGCCGCCAGCACCGCCGCGCCCCGCTCCCGCCGGGCCCGCAGCGCGGCCCGCCGGGACCGCCCCGGCCCCCGCCACTCCTGGGCCACCAGCAGGTTGTCGGCGACGCTGAGCTGACCGAACAGCTGCTGGCGCTGGAAGGTCCGGCGCATCCCGTGCCGGGCCCGCCACACGGGGGACCGCCCCGTGACGTCCGCGCCCTCCAGGAGCACCCGCCCCCGGTCCGGGCGCCGGATCCCGGAGACCACGTCGAAGAGAGTGGTCTTGCCGGCCCCGTTCGGCCCGATCAGCCCGCACACCTCCCCGGCCGCCAGCTCCAGGGAGACCCCGTCCAGGGCCGTGACCCCGCCGAACCGCACCCCCGCCCCCCGGACCTCCAGCACCGTCCCACCCGCCTCCGCCCCCGACCCAGCCTCCGCCCCGAGCCCGTTCACACCCGCTCCTCCCTCACACCCGCTCCACCCGCGTTTCCGGCCCTCCGCCCGGCCCCACCCCCGCCCCACCCGAGCCCGCCCCGCCCGTTCACGGGGCGATCCCCAGATAGGCGTCCGCGAGCCGGTCGGCGCGGACCTCCGCGCGCGGCCCGCACCAGGTGACCCGGCCGTCGGCGAGGTAGGCCACCCGGTCCGCGATCGCCAGCGCCCCGACCGCCCGTTCCTCGACCAACAGCAGGGCCGTCCCCGCGTCGCGCAGCTCCGCGAGCAGCGCGTACACCTCCTCCACCACCTGCGGGGCGAGCCCCAGCGCGGGTTCGTCCGCGATCAGCACCCGGGGCGGCCGCTGGAGCAGCGGGGCCAGGGCGAGCATCTGCTGCTCCCCACCGGACAGGGAACCGGCGGGCACCCCGCGGCGGCGGCCCAGCCGCGGGAAGCGTTCGTAGACCGCGGTCCGGTCGGCGGCCCCCGGCAGCTGGAGGGCGAGGTTCTCGGCGATGCTGAGGCCCGGGAAGATCCCGCGCCCTTCGGGGGCCAGCAGGATCCCGCCGCGGGCCCGCCGCACCGGCCCGTCCGCGGTGGCCTCACGGCCGTGCGCGAGCACCCGCCCGCGCACGACGGGCAGCGCGCCCGCGGCCACCCGGCAGGCGGTGCTCTTGCCGGCGCCGTTCGGCCCCAGGAGGGCGAGTACCTCTCCGGCCCGTACCGACAGGTCCACCCCGCGGAGCACGCTCCCGCCGTCGTAGCCCGCCCACACGCCCCGCAGCTCCAGCGCCGCGGCCCCGTCTCCGCTCCCGCCGAGAGATCCCGGGCCCGCGGGCGTCGCATCCCCGCCCGCACCCCCGGAAGCCGCACCGGGACTCCCGCCCCCGGCCCCCGAAACCTCGTGCCCGGACCCGGAACCCGCTCCGGCCCCGGACCCGGCCCCCGAAGCCGCGCCGTCCGGCACGGGCCCGGTCCGCGCATCCTCGGCCCCGGCCTTCGCCCGCACTCCCGCGCGCCGGCGCGCCAGCCGCTGCGGGACCGCCGCGCAGTACCCGTCCGGATCGTTGGCGAGAGCCAGGCCCGCCAGGCCGAACAGCATCACGGGCAGGTGCGCGGAGTCCGTGACGTGCCGCTCCAGGAGGGGCGGTACGAGGACGAACACCAGCCCGGCCACCACGGCGTACTGCGGCCTGCGCACCCCCGCCGCGACCACCACCGCCAGCCACACCAGGCCGGTCATGGCCGTGAAGTCGGTGGCCGTGATCCGGGTGCTGAACGAGGCGTACATGACACCACCGAAGCCCGCGAGCCCCGCCGACAGGGTGAACAGCAACAGCTGGGTCCGGACCACGGAGATCCCCGAGGCCATCGCGGCGGCGGGCGCGGACCGCACGGCGAGCATGGCGCGGCCCGCGGGGGAGCCCCGCAGCGCCGTCAGCCCGGCCGTCACCAGCACCACCAGGACGAGGGCGGCCACCCCGAAGGCCCGGTCGTCGGCGAGGTCCACGGGCCCGATGACGGGCCGCGGCACCGCCCAGCCCTGGTCGCCGTTGCGCAGCCATCGCAGTTGGAAGAGGACCTGGTCGGCGAGGAAGGCGAGGGCCAGCGTCGCCAGGGCCAGGGTCCGGCCGCCGAGCCGCAGCGCGGGCAGCGCCACCACGGCGCCGAGCACCGCCGCCCCGCAGGTGCCGACGAGGGCGGCCGCCAGGAAGGGCCAGCCGTGCCCCATCAGCAGCCCCGCCAGCAGGGCCGCGCCCGTCACGAAGGCCGCCTGCGCCAGCGACACCATCGCGCCGAGCCCCGTGACCACCGTGAACGACATGAAGACCAGCCCCAGCGCCAGCCCCTGGGCCAGCGCCCCGCTCCAGAACGGCGTGGTCACGGTGTAGAAGGCGGCGCCCAACAGGGCCGCGGCGATCGCCCAGGGCCCCCACCGCCGCCACCAGGACAGTCCGGCCAGGTGGTCGGGCGCGGGGGCGTCGGCGGCCGCGGTGCCCGCCGTCCGGCGGCGCCGGGTCAGGACCAGCAGCCCCGCGAAGAGGATCAAGAAGGGCACCGCCGTACGGAATCCGGTGATCCGCTCGGCGAAGGAGGCGTACCCGGCCACCAGGTTCTGTACGACGCCCAGGGCCAGCCCGCCCGCGAAGGCCAACGGCACCGACACGAAGCGGCCCAGCGCCGCCGCCGTGGCCGACACGAACAGGAACAGCGTGAAATCGTGCGCGGACAGCCCCAGCAGGGGAGTGGCCAGCACCCCGGCCAGTCCGGCCAGGGCCGAGGCCAGCATCCAGGCCGTCGTGGACAGCCGGTCGGCGCTGACGCCCCGCAGCTCGGCCAGCTCCCGCTGGTCCACGGCCGCCCGCAGCCGCAGTCCGAGCCGGGTGTGCCGCATGAGCGCCCACAGCGCGGCCGCGACCACGGCCGTGGCCACCCAGGTGATCACCTGGTCGGAGTCCACGCCCACGCCGTCCATCAGCTGCCAGGACACCGCCGGGCTGGGACCGACGCCCGGCAGCCCGAACTGGTTCTCCGCCGGCACCACCGGCGCCCCGGCCCGCTCCAGCAGCTCCACCGCCCACAGCCCCGCCGCCGGCAGCGCCACCAGCAGGCCGATCGTCGCCACGATCTGCGCGGTCTCGCCCGCCTTCGCCAGCCGCCGGAACATCAGCCGGTCCAGGCCCCAGCCGATCCCGGGCGCCAACACGCACACCGTGAACAGCGCCGTCGGCACCGCCGGCCAGCCGAAGCCCGACCGCAGCTCGTGGAAGGCCAACGCGCACAGGTAGGCGGTGGCCCCGTGCGCGAAGTTGAACAGCCCGGACGCCGAGTACGACAGCACCAGGCCGGTGGCCAGGAGCGCGTACAGCGCCCCCGACACCAGCCCGCTCAGCACGAAGGCCAGCAGGTCACCCATGCCCGGACCCCGCTTCCCGGTCCCCGCTCCGCGACCCGGTCACCCGAAGGGGACGGGCCGGTGGCAGGCGAACGGCACCGAGACCTCGTACCGGCCGTTCCTGAGCTGCACCAGTGCCCCGCAGCCGAAGCTCTCCTTCTGCGCCTTGGCCCCGCTCCGGTCGCCGACGAGGGTCCCCGTGTCGGAGAAGGCGGCCGCGGCGGCCTGGAAGGACTCCGGGGTGAGGTTCCGTCCGGCCTTCTGCGCGATGGCGAGGAACAGGTCGGCCGACATGTACCCGGTCAGCATGTGCATGTTCAGGGGGACGTCCTTGCCGCCCGCGGCCGCCTTGATGTCGGCCTTGAACCGCTCCATGGCCGGATCGGCGGACTCGAAGGGCTGGAACTGGAGCAGCACGTGCACCCCGTCCAGGGCCTTGCGGGTGGTCTCCTGGGCCAGCAGTCCCGGGTCGTAGTCGGTGGGGTCGGTGAGCAGGCCGGTGTACCCGCCGCGCTTGAGCGCGGTGAACAGGCCGATGTTGCTGGGGGTCTGCATGACGGAGACCACGGCGTCGGGGGCCTTGCCGCCGTTGCTGCGGAGGATCTCCTTCGTGTAGGCGGACCAGTCGCTGGGGACGGCCGTCGCCGGTACGGAGGGCTTGGCGTAGGACACGGTGAACCCGGCGGCCGCGAAGCCCCGGCCGAAGGTGCGCACGCCGAACTTCCCCGCGTCGCTGTCGTTGGCGATGATCGCGACGGACTTGCCCGCGCTGCCGCCGAGCACCTTCTTCACGCCCTCGGGCCAGGTCTGGTTGATGGTGCCGCCGGGCATCGGGACGAGGCAGCCGTTGAAGCCGTAGATGTACTTCGGCCCGCAGAAGGAGGGCAGGGTGCCCCAGCCGAACACCGGCACCTTCGACTGCTCCAGGAAGTCCGCTCCCGAGAAGGTCACCGAGCTCATCGGCGCCACCGCGAACACCTTCTCCTGCTGCACCAGCTTGCGGGCCGCGGCCATGTTCCGGCCGGGGTCCTGACCGTCGTCCTCGGCGCCCAGGTACGCGACGCGGCGGCCGTTCACCCCGCCCTCGGCGTTCGCGCGCTGGTAGCGGGCCCGGGCTCCGAGGTCGGTGTCCTTCTTGCTGTAGCCGCCGGCCGTGGTCATGGAGACGATCCCGCCGACCGTGATGGCGTCGGCGCTCACCCCGCGCACGGCGGCCCCGCCCGGTGCGGCCGAGCCCTTCGGGTCGCGGCTGTCGGCGGCGGAGTTGCAGGCGGTGACGAGCGCGAGGGCCGCCACCGCGGCGGCCAGCGTACGGAACGGTCGCGACATGGACTCTGGTCCCCTCCGTCGGAATCCCCGCATTCTGGAGCGGACCTGACGGGTCGTCAATATTCATCGCAGGGTAAAATGACGATGCGTCAGATTGCTCGGACGCGTCGGGGCGCCGGGTGCGCGGGGCGGGAGTCGCCGGTCCGAGGTCCGACCCAGGTGCCATGTCACGCATCAGCCCGTAACGTCACACATGAACCAACAACGTGACGCATCAACCAACAACGTGACGCGTGAACCGACAACGTGACGCGCGAACCCCACCATGTGCCGCCCGGCCCCGCCCGCCACCGAGCCGCCCCCGGACGCTCACCTCCGCGCGCGCCTACTCCGGATACAAGGCGGCGACCTCCGCCGCGTACGCCCGCTCGATGGCCCGCCGCTTCAGCTTCAGCGAGGGCGTCAACAGACCCCGCTCCTCCGTGAACGGCTCCGCCAGCACCCGGAAGGTACGGATGGCCTCCGCGCGCGAGACGAGGCTGTTCGCCGCCACCACCGCCCGCCGCACCTCCGCCGTCAGCTCAGCGTCCCGCACCAGCCGGTCCGGCGGCACCGCGGGCCGCCCCCGCATCGACAACCAGTGCGCCACCCCGTCCAGGTCCAGGGTCAGCAGCGCCGCCACGTACGGCCGGTCGTTCCCCAGCACGATGCACTGGTCCACCAGCGGATGCGAACGGACCCGGTCCTCCAGCGCCGCGGGGGAGACGGTCTTCCCGTTCGAGGTGACCAGGACCTCCTTCTTCCGGCCCGTGATCGTCAGGTACCCGTCCTCGTCGAGCCGCCCCAGGTCCCCGGTGGCCAGCCAGCCCTGCCGCAGCACGGCCGCCGTCGCCTCCGGATCGTTGAGGTACCCGGCGAACACGTGCGGCCCGTGCAGCCACACCTCGCCGTCCGGGGCGATGTGCACCGTGGTCCCCGGCACCGGCCGCCCCACCGTCCCGTACTTCACCGCCTCCGGGGGGTTCGCCGTCGCCGCCGCGCAGGTCTCGGTCAGCCCGTACCCCTCCAGCACCGACACCCCGGCCCCCTCGAAGAACAGCCCCAGCCGCCGCGACATCGCCGAACCCCCCGACATCGCGTACCGCACCCGCCCCCCGAGGGCCTCCCGCACCTTCGCGTACACCAGCCGGTCGAAGACCTGGTGCTGGACCCGCACCACCGCCGAGGGCCCCGTCCCCGCCCCGAACCGCTGCTGTTCGCGCGCCTCCGCGTACCGCACGGCCGTCTCCACCGCCCGCTCGAACGGCGCCGACCGCCCCTCCGCCTCGGCCTTCCGCCGCGCCGCCGCCAACACCTTCTCGAAGACCCGGGGCACGGCCAATACGAACGTCGGCCGGAAGGCCGCCAGATCCGGCAACAACCGGTCCGCCGTCATCACCGCCTGGTGCCCCAACTTCACCCGGGCCCGGACCGCCGCCACCTCCACCATCCGCCCGAACACGTGCGCCAACGGCAGGAACAGCAAGGTCGCCGGAGCCTCACCCGGCCGGTACCGGAACACCTCCGCCCACCCGGCGACCATCGTGTCCGTCTCGTACATGAAGTTCGCGTGCGTCAGCACGCACCCCTTCGGCCGGCCCGTGGTCCCCGAGGTGTAGATCACCGTCGCCACCGAATCGGGGGTCACCGCCCGCCGGTGCCGGTGCACCAACCCGTCGGAGACCTGCGCCCCCGCGGCCGTCAACCCGGCCACGGCCCCCGCGTCCAACTGCCACAGCCGGGCCAGCCGCGGCAACCGGTCCACCACCGACCCCACCGTCATCGCCTGGTCCTCGTCCTCCACCACGCAGGCCGTCACTCCCGCGTCGTGGAGCATCCACCACACCTGCTCGGCGGAGGAGGTCGGGTACACCGGCACCGGCTGCGCCCCGACCGACCACAGGGCGAAGTCGAAGAGCGTCCACTCGTACCGGGTCCGCGCCATGATGGCCACCCGGTCCCCGAATCGGACCCCCTCCGCCAACAGCCCCTTCGCCAGGGCCAGTACCTCATCGCGGAACTCCGCCGAGGTCACGTCCCGCCACGCCCCGTCCGCCCCGCGACGCCCCATCGCGACCCGGTCCGGATCCGTGCCGGCGTGCGCGTACACCGCGTCGGCCAGCCCGCCGACCGGAGGAGCCGTCACCACGGCAGGTACGGTGCATTCGCGCAAGGCCGCTCCCCCATCCGCCGCTCCGCATCAGCACAGCGGCGGCGACGCTACCCGACCGACGGGCACTCCGCGCCCCGGTCGCAAGATCCCACCCCAACTCGTCACCGGCGGGCTCCGACAGCCGGGACCGGGGCGACGCCGATACCCGCCGGCCCCGGCCGGGCGGCCCCACCGCGGCCCCCGCCCGGACCGAGGCCCGGCGGAGGAACCTCCAGCTCCGCAGGCGCCCCGGCCCGTCACCCCCGCCCCTCCGGAAGCAGCCGATCCCCACCCCCCAGAATCGCCCCGGCCAACGCCTCCACCGCCCCCGCGACCCCATCCGACCCCCGCCCCTGCTCCCGCTCACCCCGCACGAGCACGAACTCCACCGCCCCCAACTCCGGCAGCCCCGCCCGCTCCGGCACCCGCACCAGCCCCGGCGGCACCAGCCCCTTCGTGTGGGCCATCACCCCCAGCCCGGCCCGCGCCGCCGCCGTCAGCCCGCTCAGGCTCCCGCTCGTACACGTGATCCGCCAGGACCGCCCCTCCCTCTCCAGCACCTCCAGCGCCCGCGCCCGGGTGATCGCCGGCGGCGGGAAGAGGATCAGCGGCACCGGACGATCCGGGTCCACCCGCACCCCCTCCGCCCCGATCCACACCATCCGGTCCCGCCACACCAACTGCCCCCGCCGGTCCCCGGGCCGCCGCCGCTTCGCGAGGACCAGGTCCAGGGCCCCCGCCGCCAGCCGCTCGTACAGCACCCCCGACAGCTCCACCGAAAGCTCCAGGTCCACCTCCGGATGGGCCCGCCGGAAGGACTCCAGGATCTCCGGCAGCCGCGTCGACACGAAGTCCTCCGAGACGCCGAACCGCAGCCGCCCCCGCAGCCGGGTCCCCGAGAAGAAGGCCGCGGCCCGCTCGTGGGCCGCCAGGATCGTCCCGGCGAAGCCGAGCATCGCCTCGCCCGCCTCCGTCAGCTCCACCCGGTGCGTGTCCCGTGTGAACAGCCGGCAGCCCGCGGCCTCCTCCAGCCGCCGCACGTGCTGGCTCACCGTCGACTGCCGCACCCCCAACCTCCCCGCGGCCCCCGTGAAGCTCAGCGTCTGCGCCACCACCAGAAAAGTCCGCAGGTGGGCGGGCTCGTACAGGTCATCGGACATGCCCCCACGCTACGCCCGCCCATCGCGAAGAGCGATGACAGTGACCACGGCGTACGGGATTCCCGATCGCCACCCCACCCCGGAAGATGGAAAGGACCCACCCGCCCGATCCACCCCGCCCCGCCCCGCCCCCACGGACCCGACCGCCTCACCCCCCCCACACCCGCCCACCCACCACCGAACCGAACGAGGCCATGCCCGCCCCGCGCCCCACCACACCGCACCCCAACCCCGGCCACGCCACCACCCCCGGCCGCCCCACCCTCCGGGCCCGCCTCACCCGCAAGAACGGCGGCGGCCCCCGCCGCCCCCGCCGCTTCCCCCTGGACCCCTACGTCCTCGCCCTCCTCGCCACCGTCGGCGTCGCCGCCCTGCTCCCCGCCCGCGGAGCCACGGCCACGGCCGCCGGCACCGCCGCCGACGCGGCCGTCGCCCTGCTCTTCTTCCTCTACGGCGCCCGCCTGTCCACCCGCGAGGCCCTGGACGGACTGCGCCACTGGCGGCTCCACCTCACCGTCCTCGCCTGCACCTTCCTGCTCTTCCCGCTGCTCGGCCTGGCAGCCCGCGGACTGGTCCCCACCCTGCTCACCGAGCCCCTCTACCAGGGCCTGCTCTTCCTCTGCCTGGTCCCCTCCACCATCCAGTCCTCGATCGCCTTCACCTCCATCGCCCGCGGCAACGTCCCCGCCGCGCTCTGCGCCGGGTCCTTCTCCAGCCTCGCCGGGATCGTCCTGACCCCCCTCCTCGCCGCCCTCCTCCTCGGCGGCGCGGGCGGATTCTCCGCCGACTCCCTGCTCAAGATCGCCGTGCAGCTCCTGCTGCCCTTCCTCGCCGGGCAACTCCTGAGGCGCTGGGTCGGCGGCTTCCTCACCCGCCACAAGAAGACCCTCGGGTACGTGGACCGGGGCTCGATCCTCCTCGTCGTCTACAGCGCCTTCAGCGCGGGCATGACCGCCGGGATCTGGCACCGGGTCAGCCCCGGCCGCCTGGGCGCCCTCTTCCTCGTGGAAGCCGTACTGCTCGCCGCGATGCTCGCCCTGACCTGGTACGGGGCCCAACGCCTCGGCTTCGGGCGCGAGGACCGCATCGCGATCCAGTTCGCCGGCTCGAAGAAGAGCCTCGCCGCCGGCCTCCCCATGGCCAGCGTGCTCTTCGGGCCCCAAGCCGCCCTCGCGGTGCTCCCGCTCATGCTGTTCCACCAGATGCAGCTGATGGTCTGCGCGGTCATCGCCCGCCGCCGCGCCGACGACCCCCTGCCCGCCGATGGTGTGGCGCAGGTCTCGGTCCCGGCCGCTCGGCCCTGATGGCCAGGGCCGATAGCTTTCCGTGGTGACCTGGATACGGCCCACCGCACGGCCCTGCACTCTCGTCGTCTGCCGCGGCTGCTGCTGCGGCAACTCCCGCAAGCACCCCGACGTCGACCACGACCGGCAACTGGCCCGGCTGGAGTCCGCCGCCGCGGAGTCCGGCGGCACCCTCGCCGTCCGCACCTCCGAATGCCTCGGCCCCTGCGAGCAGGCCAACGTGATCGTCGTCCAGCCGTCCGCCGAAGGACGCCGCCGCGGCGCCCGCGCCGTCTGGATCGGCTGGGCGAAGGACGACGACTGCACCGACGCCCTCCTGGAGTGGGCCGCCGCCGGCGGCCCCGGCGTCACCCCGCTGCCCCCCGTCCTCGACCTCCAGCGCATCGAACCACCAGCGGACCGCACCGACCGACCCGCCCGCGCGGCCCGCTCCGCCCGCGTCCGCTCCGGCCGCCGCCGCTGACACCCGGCCCGGCACGGCGCCCGTGGACACCGGGCCCGTGCCCGCCGAGCCCCTACCCGCCGAGGGGGAAAGCGCCGGAACCGTGGGGCCCGCGCACGCCGCGCCCGCCCCCCTACCCCCCGACTTCCCGCTCCTCGGGAACGAGCACCCGCTCCGCACCGGCGTACACGTTCATCGAATCGCCCCGCAGGAAGCCCACCAGCGTCAGCCCGGACTCCACCGCCAGGTCCACGGCCAACGACGAGGGCGCGGACACGGCCGCCAACACCGGGATCCCCGCCATCACGGCCTTCTGCACCAGCTCGAACGAGGCACGGCCCGACACCATCAGCACCGACGACCGCAGCGGCAGCCCCCCGGCCCGGAAGGCCCGCCCCACGACCTTGTCCACGGCGTTGTGCCGGCCCACGTCCTCCCGCAGGTCCAGCAGCTCGCCCTCAGCGGAGAACAGCCCCGCCGCGTGCAGCCCGCCGGTCCGGTCGAAGACCCGCTGCGCGGCCCGCAACCGATCGGGGAGCACCGCCAACAGCTCCGCCGTGACCCGCACCGGATCCCCGTGGGGTGCCGGGAACCGGCTCGCCGTCCGGACCGCGTCCAGGCTCGCCTTCCCGCACAGCCCGCACGAGGACGTGGTGTACACGTTCCGTTCCAGGGTGATGTCGGGGACCGGCACACCCGGGGCGAGCCGCACGTCCACCACGTTGTAGGTGTTGGACCCGTCGTCCGTGGCGCCGGCGCAGTACACGACCGACTGGACCTCCTCGGCCCGGCCGAGCACCCCTTCACTGACGAGGAACCCCACGGCCAACGCGAAATCGTCCCCCGGCGTCCGCATCGTCACCGCCAGGGGCCGGCCGTTGAGGCGTATCTCCATCGGCTCCTCGGCCACGAGGGTGTCCGGCCGCCTGCTGACCCGCCCGGACCTGATCCTCACGACCGGCCGGCGTTCGGTGACCCGTCCCATGCTCTGCTGCCCGCCTGTTCCTCGGTGCGTCCGACGCCGGGTGCTCGTGACTCCCTCCGCCGCTGCCCCCATTCTCGGACACCGTCCCGGAACGGCGGAGCTGCGGCTCCCCGTCCGTCTCCCCGGCGGGATCCTCGGAACTCTCCAAAGAAGACCGGCCGAACCTGTCGGATCACGCGCCCCCGTACCGGTTGGTAGCGAGCAAAGCTGAAGGATCCTGACTGCCGTACAAGGGGGGTACCTCACCCATGACAGGTTCACGCGTGGTCGCGCTGGGGCACTACCAGCCCGCCAAGGTCCTCACCAACGAGGACGTCGCCGAGCTTGTCGACACCAGCGACGAGTGGATCAGGACGCGGGTGGGCATCAAGACCCGCCACGTGGCCGGACCCGAGGAGCCGGTGGACGAGCTCGCCGCCCAGGCCGCCGGAAAGGCCCTGGCGAGCGCCGGGCTGACGCCCGCCGACATCGACCTCGTGCTCGTGGCCACGTCCACGGCCATCGACCGGTCCCCGAACATGGCCGCCCGCGTCGCGGCCAAGCTCGGCATGGGCTCGCCCGCCGTGATGGACATCAACGTGGTCTGCTCCGGCTTCACGCACGCGCTGGCCACCGCCGACCACGCGATCCGCGCGGGCTCCGCCACCCGCGCCCTGGTCATCGGTGCCGACAAGATGACCGAGATCACCGACTGGACCGACCGCACCACCTGCGTGCTCACCGGGGACGGCGCGGGAGCCGCCGTGGTCGAGGCCGCCGAGGAGCCGGGCATCGGCCCCGTGCTGTGGGGCTCCGTGCCCGAGATGGGCCACGCCGTCCGCATCGAGGGCACCCCGCCCCGCTTCGCCCAGGAGGGCCAGGCCGTCTACCGCTGGACCACCAGCAGGCTTCCCCCGCTGGCCCGCCAGGTCTGCGAGAAGGCCGGCATCACCCCCGAGGACCTCGCGGGCGTGGTCCTCCACCAGGCCAACCTGCGCATCATCGAGCCGCTCGCCCAGCGGATCGGCGCGGTGAACGCCGTCGTGGCCCGGGACGTCATCGACTCCGGCAACACCTCGGCGGCCTCCATCCCCATGGCCCTGTCGAAGCTCGTCGAACGCGGCGAGATCCCCACGGGCGCCCCCGTGCTCCTCTTCGGCTTCGGCGGCAACCTCTCCTACGCGGGCCAGGTCATCCGCTGTCCCTAGGGGAGTCCCCGGGCGGGTGGTCCCCGAGAGGGATGCCGATTGATCCCGTGGACTGACGAATGTCCGGTCCGCTCCTCCCAGGATGGAGGGGACCGCACAGCCGTACGCCCCAGGAGCACCCGCCCCATGAACGCCAAGAAGGTCGTCCTCGTCACCGCCGGAGTCTGCGTCTCCCTCGGCTTCGCCGCCGCCGTCGCGGCCCCCGCCGCGAAGGAGTGGTTCGAGGGCCGCCACGAGCAGTCCGCCTCCTACGCCACCGGCAAGCAGGCGAAGGAAGCCCGTAGCTCGGTGCCGCGCTGGCTCCCGGACGACGCGAGCTCCGTGCGGTACGCGATGAAGACGACCGGCGGGGAACGCCTCCTCAAGGCCACCCTCAAGGACGTCCGCCTCCCGGCGGGCTGCGCCCCGGCCGCCACCGGGGCGAAGGGTCCCGAGCTGAAGGCCGACTGGTTCCCCGCTGCCGCGCAGGACCGCAACACCTCCCGTTGCGGGGCGTACTACCTGTACCTGGACGGGGACACCCTGTACGGCTGGCAGCGGCACGAGGACTGGGTCGAGGCCAACAGGACCGGGGCAGCGACCTGACCACGGGAAACGTGGTTCGGATGCACCTCGAACGCCTGGTATTGTTGTCCATGTCGCCGCGGGAAACCGGGGCCGACCACCTGGTCCGGGTGGCGGAATGGCAGACGCGCTAGCTTGAGGTGCTAGTGCCCTTTATCGGGCGTGGGGGTTCAAGTCCCCCCTCGGACACAGAGACGGATCCCCCTCCTCGTACTGAGGAGGGGGATCCGCTGCGTTGTGCCGCCGTGTTCGGCCGATCAGGGGCGCCGCGCCCGTGTCGCTGTCGGAAGTGCGGTCCCGTACACCTCCCGAGGTGGTGTAGTGTTCTCCGAGCTGCCCGACGTGAGCGCCGACCCCGGTCGGTCCCCGAGCAGCCATTCCGCAGGAACCATTCGAACGAAGCGAATACCTCGCGACGTTTTCATGCGTTCTTTCGAAATGTGGATTCAGTGAACCGCCGATTAGGCGGAGAGCCGAGAACCCGCTAAAGTCTCATTCGTCGGAACGGCCGCAAGGCCTGAAAGACAAATCCCGCCGACCGGGAATCAGCGCCGAAAGGATCTGATAGAGTCGGAAACGCAAGAACGAAGGAAGCGCCCGGAGGAAAACCCGCGAGGGTGAGTACGAAGGAAGCGTCCGCACCTTGAGAACTCAA
>NZ_JBEOSD010000033.1:0-60184 GCF_040302735.1 Streptomyces sp. NPDC097619
TGGCGGACGCCGACGTCGACGGTCAGCACATCAACACCCTGCTGCTGACCTTCCTCTTCCGCTTCATGCGCCCCCTGGTCGAGGCCGGGCACGTCTACCTCTCCCGTCCGCCCCTCTACAAGATCAAGTGGGGTCGGGACGACTTCGAGTACGCCTACTCGGACCGCGAGCGCGACGCCCTGGTGGAGCTCGGCAAGCAGCAGGGCAAGCGGATCAAGGAAGACTCGATCCAGCGGTTCAAGGGCCTCGGCGAGATGAACGCCGAGGAGCTGCGCGTCACCACGATGGACGTGGACCACCGCGTGCTCGGCCAGGTCACCCTGGACGACGCGGCGCAAGCCGACGACCTGTTCTCGGTGCTGATGGGTGAGGACGTCGAGGCCCGACGCTCCTTCATCCAGCGCAACGCCAAGGACGTCCGCTTCCTCGACATCTGAGTCGGTCGCTGACCGCCTGAAAGGACTGAATCCCAGCAATGGCCGACGAGAACACCCCGGTCTCCACCGAGAACCCCGAGGAAGAGGGGCAGCAGATGCGGATCGAGCCCGTGGGGCTCGAAACGGAGATGCAGCGCTCCTACCTCGACTACGCGATGTCCGTCATCGTGTCCCGTGCCCTGCCCGACGTGCGCGACGGCCTGAAGCCGGTGCACCGCCGGGTTCTGTACGCGATGTACGACGGCGGCTACCGGCCCGAGAAGGGCTTCTACAAGTGCGCCCGCGTGGTCGGCGACGTGATGGGCACCTACCACCCGCACGGTGACTCCTCCATCTACGACGCCCTGGTCCGACTGGCCCAGCCGTGGTCGATGCGGATGCCGCTGGTGGACTCCAACGGCAACTTCGGCTCCCCGGGCAACGACCCGGCCGCCGCCATGCGCTACACCGAGTGCAAGATGGCGCCGCTGTCGATGGAGATGGTCCGCGACATCGACGAGGAGACCGTCGACTTCACGGACAACTACGACGGCCGCAACCAGGAGCCCACGGTCCTGCCGGCGCGGTTCCCGAACCTGCTGGTCAACGGCTCCGCGGGCATCGCGGTCGGCATGGCCACCAACATCCCGCCGCACAACCTGCGCGAGGTGGCCGAGGGCGCCCAGTGGTACCTGGCCAACCCGGAGGCCTCGCACGAGGACCTGCTGGACGCGCTGGTCGAGCGGATCAAGGGCCCGGACTTCCCGACCGGTGCGCTGGTCGTCGGCCGCAAGGGCATCGAGGAGGCGTACCGCACGGGTCGCGGCTCCATCACGATGCGCGCGGTGGTCGAGGTCGAGGAGATCCAGAACCGCCAGTGCCTGGTGGTCACGGAGCTGCCGTACCAGGTCAACCCCGACAACCTGGCCCAGAAGATCGCCGACCTGGTGAAGGACGGCCGGGTCGGCGGGATCGCGGACGTCCGCGACGAGACCTCCTCGCGGACCGGTCAGCGCCTGGTGATCGTCCTGAAGCGGGACGCCGTCGCGAAGGTCGTGCTGAACAACCTCTACAAGCACACCGACCTCCAGACCAACTTCGGCGCGAACATGCTGGCGCTGGTCGACGGGGTGCCGCGGACCCTCTCCCTGGACGCGTTCATCCGCCACTGGGTGCACCACCAGATCGAGGTCATCGTCCGCCGGACGCGGTTCCGCCTGCGCAAGGCCGAGGAGCGCGCCCACATCCTGCGCGGCCTGCTCAAGGCCCTGGACGCCATCGACGAGGTCATCGCGCTGATCCGGCGCAGCGACACCGTGGACGTGGCCCGCGAGGGCCTGATGGGGCTCCTGCAGATCGACGAGATCCAGGCGAACGCGATCCTGGAGATGCAGCTGCGGCGGCTCGCGGCCCTGGAGCGGCAGAAGATCGTCGCCGAGCACGACGAGCTCCAGGCGAAGATCAACGAGTACAACGGGATCCTGGCCTCCCCGGAGAAGCAGCGCGCGATCGTCAGCGAGGAGCTGGCGGCGATCGTGGAGAAGTTCGGCGACGACCGCCGCTCCAAGCTGGTGCCCTTCGACGGCGACATGTCCATCGAGGACCTGATCGCCGAAGAGGACATCGTCGTCACGATCACCAACGGCGGCTACGTCAAGCGCACCAAGACCGAGGACTACCGCTCGCAGAAGCGCGGCGGCAAGGGCGTGCGCGGCACGAAGCTGAAGCAGGACGACATCGTCGACCACTTCTTCGTCTCCACCACGCACCACTGGCTGCTGTTCTTCACCAACAAGGGCCGGGTCTACCGGGCCAAGGCGTACGAGCTCCCGGACGCCGGTCGGGACGCCCGCGGTCAGCACGTGGCCAACCTCCTGGCCTTCCAGCCGGACGAGCAGATCGCCCAGATCCTGGCGATCCGCGACTACGAGGCGGCCCCGTACCTGATCCTCGCCACCAAGGCGGGTCTGGTGAAGAAGACCCCGCTCAAGGACTACGACTCCCCGCGGTCCGGTGGTGTCATCGCCATCAACCTGCGCTCGCAGGAGGACGGCAGCGACGACGAGCTGATCGGCGCCGAGCTGGTCTCCGCCGAGGACGACCTGCTGCTCATCAGCAAGAAGGCGCAGTCGATCCGCTTCACCGCCACCGACGAGGCGCTGCGCCCGATGGGCCGTGCCACGTCCGGTGTGAAGGGCATGAGTTTCCGCGGTGAGGACGAGCTGCTGTCGATGAGCGTCGTCCGGCCGGGTACCTTCGTCTTCACCGCGACCGATGGCGGCTACGCCAAGCGGACGCCGGTGGACGAGTACCGCGTCCAGGGTCGAGGCGGCCTGGGTATCAAGGCTGCCAAGATCGTGGAGGACCGTGGGTCTCTCGTCGGGGCGCTGGTGGTGGACGAAACGGACGAAATCCTGGCAATTACCCTCGGTGGAGGGGTGATTCGTACGCGAGTCAACGAAGTCAGGGAGACGGGCCGTGACACCATGGGCGTCCAGCTGATCAACCTGGGGAAGCGCGATGCCGTGGTCGGCATCGCTCGTAACGCCGAGGCCGGTCAGGACGCTGACGAGGTCGACGAGACCGAGGCGGTCGAAGGACAGGCCGGCGAGGCCGCCGAGGGCACCGAAGCCCCGGCTGGGGAGCACGAGGAGTAGAGCGTGAGTGGAGCCACGGGCGCCGGATCGGCCACGTCTGGAGCGAACGGTGCCCGTGGCCCCGCCGCGGACTCCAAGGGGGGAACCGTGACGGACCCGCGTAGTCCGCAGCCTCAGACGCAGGCTGCGCAGCCGTACCACCCGCCGCAGGCGTACGCGACCCCGGGCACCGGCCCGGGGGCGCAGCGCGCCGGTGAGCGGGCCCCGCGCACGGGTGCCGCCCGCACCCTGCCGCGGACCCGCAAGGCCCGGCTCCGGGTGGCCAAGGCCGACCCGTGGTCGGTCATGAAGGTCAGCTTCCTGCTCTCCATCGCGCTGGGCATCTGCACCATCGTGGCGGCGGCGGTGCTGTGGATGGTCATGGACGCCATGGGCGTCTTCTCGACCGTCGGCGGCACCATCAGCGAGGCGACCGGGTCGAACGAGTCCAACGGATTCGACCTCCAGTCCTTCCTCTCGCTGCCGCGGGTATTGATCTTCACCTCGGTCATCGCCGTGATCGACGTGGTGCTCGCCACCGCGCTGGCCACGCTCGGGGCCTTCATCTACAACCTGTCCGCCGGGTTCGTGGGCGGCGTCGAGCTGACCCTCGCCGAGGACGAGTGACCTTCCGGTCGGGGGCCCTCAGGGGCCCCTGACCTGCGATTTGGGAACTCCCGGGTCTGTGCGCTAATCTTCAGGAGTCAGCGCGCAGCGCGGAGGGGCTATAGCTCAGTTGGTTAGAGCGCATCCCTGATAAGGATGAGGCCACAGGTTCAAATCCTGTTAGCCCCACAATCGGCAGAGGCCCGGCGGATCACATCCGCCGGGCCTCTGCCGTTGCTGCTTCAGGGGGTTCCCAGATAACCGATCGGTATCGGTCGGTGTGTATAGTCGGGCGCCAGAAGTCCCCTACGTCAACGAAAGACGAGGTCGCGCGGTGAAGAAGCTGCTCCTGGTCGCACTGGCCGCCATCGGCGGGCTCCTCGTGTACCGCCAGATCCAGGCGGACCGCGCCGAGCAGGACCTGTGGACGGAGGCGACCGACTCCGTGCCGTCCGGTTCCGGTGTGTGAGACCCAAGGCTGAGTTCATGGAGCCCCGGCTGCCGCTGCGGCCGGGGCTTCGTGCTGTCCCGGGCCGCTGAGGTCCGTGGTGCGGGGCCGCGCACCGTGCCCCGTGGGAGTCCGCGCACCGCGCGGGCGGTGGTTTCGTTCGCGCGGAGCGCCTCCGCGCGTGGACGCGGGGGGTGCCGCGATGGGTGGGACGGCGTGGACGCGGGGCCGGAGGGCCCTGCTGGCGGGGGCGGCGCTGACCGCCGTACTGGTCCCGGGCACGGCCGCCGGGGCGGCACCGGCGGAGCCGTACGCGACCGCTCCGGGCGCCCGGCAGGTCCGCGGCGCCGACAGCACCGCCGGAGCGCCCCGCCTGGCGGTGGGCGGCGCCTATGCCGACGACCTGGCCCCGGGTGAGCGCTTCTACCAGGTGGACCTGGACGACGCCTCCAGCGTGTACGTCTCCGCGGTGGCGCGGCCCGCACCCGGGGCCGAAGTGGCCTACGGGGACGGGATCGACGTGGTCCTGATGGACCGGGCGGGCCGGCAGTGCGGCAGCGGGGACCGCGGCACCTTCGGATCCACCCAGCCCCGCCCGCTGACGGACGTGGCCGTCCGCCGCCTCCAGGAGGACGGTGACTGCCAGGAGGCCGGTCCGTACTACGTGAAGCTGGAGCGGGCCTCCGCCCCGGCCTCCGGTCGGGAGCCCTGGCCGGTGGAGCTGACCCTGCTCCGGGAGCCCGGCCTCGCCACGGGGGACGCCCCCGAACCCGCGCCGAGCACCTGGCCCTCGCAGCCCCCCGTGGCCCCCTCCGGGCAGGGGGAGCCCCGGCCCGGCGGCACCGGCTTCAACGACGCCCGGGCCCTGGGAACCGGCGTCTGGCAGGACGCCCTCCACCCCGGGGAGACCCGCTTCTACCGGGTCCCCGTGGACTGGGGACAACAGCTGAGCGCCTCCGCCGAGCTGGCCAAGGCCCCCCGGATGACCAAGGACTTCGGCTACGCCGGGTCCGGGCTGGCCCTGCGCCTCTACAGCCCCGTCCGGGCCCTGCTCGGCACCGAGAGCGCCACCTACGACGGCAAGCAGGCCATGGCCGGGCTGGAGAAGACCCCGCCGGTGGCCCACGCCAACCGCTACTCCACGGACCCCTGGGTGCGGCACGCCCGGTCCGCGGGCTGGTACTACCTGGCGGTCACGGTGGACCGGAAGGTCGGGGAGTTCGTGGCCGACGCGGAGCCCCTGCCGCTCACCCTGAGGGTCCGCGTCGAGGGCGGCACGGCCCCGGCCCCGCCCTACCGGGACCCGGCCGCCGCGATCGCCGCCGGGTTCGGGTTGGCGGAGACGGACCGGGAGGCGGCCGCGGAGGGGCTGACCCCGGCCGAGAGCACGGCGGCGGGGGCGCGCCGCGACCGGATGGGCCTGTTGGCCGTGGGCGGGATCGGTACCGGCAGCGCCCTGGTCCTGGGACTGGGCGCCTGGGCGGTGCTGGCCCGGCGGACCCGGCTCAGGTCTGGCTGAGCGCCCAGAAGCCCACGGCGAAGCAGAGCAACGCCACCAACAGCACCGGAACCGCCACCTTCGCGGGCGGGCCGGGCTTCGCGGCCGCGCCGTTCACCCCCGCCGAGGGGGAGGCGGCCGGCGCGACGGGACTCGGGGCGCTCGGGTCCGGCCCGGGGACTCCCCGCGGGTACGTGTAGGGCCGGGTGCCCTCCGGGCCGGGCGCCGAGGCCCCGGGCCAGGGGGCCTGCGGTCCCGGTGCGGGCGGCGCCAGGTGGAAGCTGCCCGTCTCCGAGCAGTCGGTTTCACGTGAAACATCGGCACTCGACGCGGCCCCCGATGCGTCGCCGGACACAGAGCTCGGTACGGCGACCGGTGCGGCACCCGGGCGTGGCCGGGCGGTGGCGGTGTCCAGCTGGGCCGCGGCGTACGTTTCACGTGAAACACCGCCCGGCGCCGTCCAGGTCGGCTCGCCCGGGGAGAAGACCGTGGGCGGGCCCGTCGTCGCCACGGTGCGGTCCCCGGCGGGTACGGGCTCGGGCGGGTGCGTGCCGCGCGGGGGCGGCCCTTCGGGACCGAAGCCCTCCGGCAGGGGACCGAGTTGATCGAAGACCTCGACGGACTCCTCGTCCGCCTGTCCGGGGGGCAGGAGCTCCACGGCCTCCGCGAGGGCCCTGCGGGCACCCGTGGCGGTCCGGAAGCGCGCGTACGGGTCGGGCTGGAGCAGGGTGGCCACGACCTGCCACAGGGGCTCAGGGACGCCTTGGGGGGCCGCGGGCCTGCCCTGGGTGAGGAACAGGTCCACCAGGGCCTGGGAATCCGGCTTCTGACCCCGCAACAGGTACAGGGCCACCAGCCCGGCCGCGTACAGGTCCGCGGCGAAGTCCGGTTCCGCCCCGAGCAGTTGCTCGGGAGCGAAGTAGCCGGGGGTGCCCACCACGTAGTGGGTCTCGGTGAGGCGGGGCTCGCCCTTGCGCATCGAGATCCCGAAGTCCGACAGCCGCAGGTGCGGGCGGCCCGTGCCGGTGTCCTCCAGCAGGATGTTCGCCGGCTTGATGTCACGGTGCACCACCCCTTCGGCGTGCACCGCGGCCAGCCCCGAGAGCAGCTGGTCGAGGAGGACGCAGACGAACCGGGGCGGCAGCGGGCCGTAGTCCCCGATCAGATGGGCCAGGGAACCGCCGCGCACCAGGTCCATGGTGAAGAGCACCTGGTCGTCGTCCGCGGCCCAGCTGGCCGGGGCGAGGACGTGGGGGTGGTCGATGCGCAGCGCCTGCTCGCGCACGAAGCGCAGCAGGGTGTGGGCGTCGCTCTGCCGGAGCACCTTGGCGGCCACGTACCGCCGCCGCCGGTGGTCCCAGGCGCGCCATACGGCGCCCGCTCCTCCCCGGCCGATCGGATCGATCAGTTCGTACCGTCCGCCGAAGAACTCACCCATCGCGCTGCGCCCGTCCCCCTCAGAAGGTCAGCCCTGGTGCGCCTCGTAGTGGGACACCGCGTCCCCGGTGCGTCCGGCGCCGTACACCCGGAGGAACTCTGCCAGTTCCGGGTGGGTCGGGGCGAGGGTGTCCGCCGCATCGATGATGTCCCCGGCCGCGGCGACGGAGCGGAGCAGCGACTGGATCTCGCGGACCACGCGCTTGACGGTGGGGGCGCCGGAACTGGTGCTGGTCTGCGCGGTGTTGATGAGCACCGAACCGCCCTGGGTCTTCTTGATCTCGTCCATGCGGTCGGTGGCCTCGGCGGCGCTGACGCTGCCGTCGGCGACCTGTCCGGCCAGTTCCTGGAGGGCCTGGACCCGCTGGACCACGGCCGGGTTGCCGATCTTGGCGCGCTGACCGCTCATCAGCTGGGAGAGCATCGGCGCCGAAAGGCCGAGGACGGCAGCGAGGCGGGCCTGGTTCAGGCCCAGGTCGTCTATGAGCCGGCGGAACAGCGCGCCCAGCGGCTCCCCGTACCAACTGCGCTGAAGCTCTCTGGCTCTCGCCGTCGCCTCTTGCTGTACTGCGTCCACCACGTACTCCCCTTCGCTGGTGCGAACCTCGCGAGCATCTTACGGAGCGTGGTCGCGGACCGGGAGTCCCCATCATTTTGCGGTATCCCGGGGATGACCCGGTATTCTGGTCAGCGGAGTGGCCGGGCCGGAAGCGGCAACGGCCTCCTCCGTCGTACGGGGCCTTAGCTCAGTTGGTAGAGCGCTGTCTTTGCATGGCAGATGTCAGGGGTTCGACTCCCCTAGGCTCCACATCCGGAAGACCCTTCCGACCTGCGGAAACGCTGGTCGGAAGGGTCTTTTTTGTGGAGCGGGGGCTCAGACCGCGGGACCGGCGAGGCGGTCGAGGGCCTCGGTGACGGGCAGTTCCACGGCCTCGCCGGTGCGGCGGTCGCGGAGTTCCACCACGCCTTCGGCGGTGCGGCGGCCCGCCACCAGGACGCGGGGGACGCCGATCAGTTCGGCGTCGGTGAACTTGACCCCGGGGGAGACCCCGGCGCGGTCGTCCACCAGGACCCGCAGTCCGCGGGCGGCCAGTCGGTCGGCGAGGTCGAGGGCCAGTTCGATCTGGGCGGCCTTGCCCGCGGCGACCACGTGGACGTCGGCGGGGGCGGCGGCGGCCGGCCAGCACAGGCCGCGGTCGTCGGCGGTCTGCTCGGCGAGCGCGGCGACCAGCCGGGAGACGCCGATGCCGTAGGAGCCCATGGTGACGCGGACGGGCTTGCCCTCCGGGCCCAGCACGTCGAGCCCGAAGGCGTCGGCGTACTTGCGGCCGAGCTGGAAGATGTGGCCGACCTCGATGGCGCGCCCGAGGACCAGGCCGGCCCCGCAGGAGGGGCAGGGGTCGCCGTCCCGGACGGTCACCACGTCCAGGTGGGCGTCCACCTGGAAGTCCCGGCCGCAGACTACGTGGCGGGCGTGCACCCCGGGGCGGTTGGCGCCGGTGATCCAGGAGGTTCCGGGGGCGATCCGGGGGTCGGCCAGGTAGCGGACCCCGGTCAGGCCCTGCGGTCCCACGTAGCCCCGGACCAGGTCGGGCCGGGTGGCGAAGTCCTCCTCGGTGACCAGCTCCACGACGGCGGGGGCCAGGTGCTCGGCGAGCTTGCCGAGGTCGACCTCGCGGTCGCCGGGGACGCCGACGGCGGTGATCTCGCCGTCCACGCGGACGAGGAGGTTCTTCAGGGTGGCGGAGGCGGGCACGTCCAGGTGGGCGGCCAGGCTCTCGATGGTGGGGGTGTCGGGGGTGTCGACCTCCTCCGTGGCGGGGTGCTCGGCCGTGACGGGCAGCAGGGGGAAGGTGACGGCCTCGGTGTTGGCGGCGTACGCGCAGGAGGGGCAGTCGGCGAAGGTGTCCTCGCCCGCGGCGGCCGGGGCCAGGAACTCCTCGGAGGCGGAGCCGCCCATGGCCCCGGAGACGGCGGAGCAGATCCGGAAGTCCACGCCGAGCCGGGTGAGGATCCGCCGGTACGCCTCGCGGTGCAGGGCGTACGCCTCCGCGAGGCCCTCGTCGGTGGTGTCGAAGGAGTAGGCGTCCTTCATCTGGAACTCGCGGCCGCGCAGCACGCCGGAGCGGGGGCGGGCCTCGTCCCGGTACTTGGTCTGGATCTGGTAGAGGATCACGGGCAGGTCCTTGTAGGAGCCGCACTGGTCCTTCACCAGCTGGGTGAAGACCTCTTCGTGGGTCGGGCCGAGCAGGTAGTCCCCGCCCTTGCGGTCGCGGAGCCGGAAGAGCAGGTCGCCGTACTCGGACCAGCGGCCGCTGGTCTCGTAGGGCTCGCGGGGCAGCAGGGCCGGGAGCAGCACCTCCTGGCCGCCGATGGCGTCCATCTCCTCACGGACCACGCGGGAGACGTTGTCCAGGACCTTCTTGCCGAGCGGGAGCCACGTCCAGACCCCGGCGGAGCTGCGGCGGACGTAGCCGGCGCGGACCAGCAGGCGGTGGCTGAGGGTCTCGGCGTCGGCCGGGTCCTCCCGGAGGGTCTTGACCATCAGTCGGGACATGCGCTGGACCCGGGCGGATGCCGGGGTTCGTTCCTGTGCCATGGGGGCGTGCTCCTGCGGGGTGTTCCGGTGACGAGCTGCCATCCAAGCCGTCGGCCGGGGCCGCCGCCAACCGGATTCCGCCCGGCCGCCCCGCCCGGCCGCGCCTCCTCCCGGAGTGCCGCGGCCGGGGACGCGCCCCGGGCCCGGACCCGGGGCGCGGGTCCGGGCCCGGGGAGGGGTTGCCGGTGGTGCGGGCGGGGATGCCGCCGCGGTGCGGGCTTCAGGCCACGGCGCCCTTGCCGTTGCCGTCGACCGGGGTGCCGCCCTCTTCGTCCACGGGGGCGAGGGGGGCCGCCTCCGGGGGCCTGACCTCGGTGGCCGCGGGCGGTTCCACCAGCCAGTCCGGGTTGGACTGCTGGTCCCACCACTTCCAGGCGAGGAAGGCGGCGCCGGCGAGCAGTCCGGTCACGGCCGCGCCCTTGGCGAAGCGGCCGCAGCGGGCGCGGCGCTCGTGGCGACGGACCAGCTTGCGGACCTCCTCGGCCGAGACCTGGCCGCGCAGGGCGGCGAGGGCCGCGGTGGAACGGGCGGCGGCCTCCTCGGCCACGGGCTGGGCCACGGCCACCGCGTGCTCCAGCCGGGGCTGGGCGTAGTCGGCGGCCTGGCGGGCGGCGCGGCGGGTGCCGTGCACGACGCGGACCGCGGTCTGGTCCACCTGCGGGGGCAGCGCGCCACGGGCCTGGACCAGGTACGGGGCCACGTGGGTCCCGTACTGGGCCCGGGCCTGCCGGGCTGCTCCGTGTGCGGCGTGGCTGACCTTGGGGGCGAGCCGGTCGTTGGCCTCGTGTGCGTAGTGCACCGCGGCGTCCCGGGCGGTTTCTGCGTACGGTGCCACCACTTCCGCGGCGTGCTTCACCGTTTCCCGTGCGGAATGACCGGCGGCTCGCACGCTGTCCATGCGGGTCACGTGTTTCCTCCTCCTCGGTGGTGGACAGAGTTCACTTTTCCACCCTTTCCCTGAACTTGCGCGTCAAATCGCCCGTCCTGGGGAGTGGAATGGCATCCGGGTGTTCCTGCGGGTACCCCGCCGCGCCGTGCGAGTATCGGATTCCAGGCAGGAATCGTCCGCGCCCGCGGACACGAGGAAGGCGGATCCGTGGCAGAGAAGCTTTACGCCACTCTCAAGACCAGCCAGGGCGACATCGAGATCGAGCTGCTCCCGAACCACGCCCCGAAGACCGTCCGCAACTTCACGGAGCTGGCCCGGGGCGAGCGGGAGTGGACCAACCCGGAGACCGGGGAGAAGACCACCGCCCCGCTGTACGACGGCACGCGGTTCCACCGCGTCATGAGCGGGTTCATGATCCAGGGCGGGGATCCGCTCGGGAACGGCACCGGCGGGCCGGGTTACAAGTTCCCGGACGAGTTCCACCCCGACCTGGACTTCACCCAGCCCTTCCTGCTGGCCATGGCGAACTCGGGTCCGGCCACCAACGGCTCCCAGTTCTTCGTCACCGTCGCGCCCACGGCCTGGCTGACCCGCAAGCACACGATCTTCGGTCGGGTCTCCTCGGAGGCCGGTCGCAAGGTGGTCACGGCGATCTCGGAGACCGCCGTGGACCCGCGGACGAACGCTCCGCTGGAGGACGTGGTCCTCCACTCGGTCGTCATCGAGACGCGCTGATCCGGGCGGGGGCCATGGACACCACACGCCTTCCCGGCTGTTACCGGCATCCCGAGCGGGAGACGGGCATCCGCTGTACCCGCTGCGAGCGGCCGATCTGTCCCGAGTGCATGGTGGACGCCTCCGTGGGCTTCCAGTGCCCGGAGTGCGTCCGGACCGGTTCCGGAACGGGGCATCCCGCCTCGGCGAGCGTGCCCCGGACCGTGGCGGGCGGAGCGGTCGCCGCGGATCCGAGCCTGGTCACCAAGGTGATCATCGGGCTGAACCTGGCGGTGTTCCTGGGGGCGCGGGTCTCCGGGGCCTCCTTCGTGGAGCCGCTGGCGCTGATCGGGCGCTACTTCGACCCGGCCTCGGGCACCGTGCAGGGGGTGGCGGAGGGACAGTGGTACCGGCTGCTGACCTCGGTCTTCCTGCACGAGGAGTTCTGGCACATCGGCTTCAACATGCTCAGCCTGTGGTTCCTCGGCCCGCCGCTGGAGGCGGCACTCGGGCGGGCCCGCTTCCTGGCCCTGTACCTGGGCTCGGGGCTGGCCGGCAGTGCGCTGGTCTACTGGCTGGAGGCGCCGAACCAGCTGACCCTGGGGGCCTCCGGAGCGATCTTCGGGCTGTTCGGCGCCACCGCCGTGCTGATGCGGCGGCTGCGCTACGACATGCGCCCGATGATCGTCCTGCTGGTGCTGAACCTGGTGCTGACCTTCGGCTGGGGCGGGATCTCCTGGCAGGCCCACATCGGCGGTCTGGTGGGCGGGGCGCTGATCGGTTTCGGGATGGTCCACGCGCCCAAGGAGTCACGGGCGCTGTGGCAGTGGGGGAGCTGTGCGCTGCTGCTCGCGGCGGTGCTGGTGATCGTGCTGCTGAGGACCGCCGCGCTCACCTGAGCGGGTGGTTGTCCACAGTGCGTGCCGGATCTTGTGCGTGGTGTGGATAACTCGTGGAGAACGACAAGGACCCAGGTGAGCGGCGGTATCAATCACACCGGCGTCAACCTGGGTCCAAGTTATCCACAGATCTTCGTCCTTATCCTCAGCTGTGGATAGCGCTGTGGATAACTCTGCGGAGAGCTTGACTTACTTCCACTGGGTCGATACGCCGAACCCACCCGCGATGAAGCCGAAACCGACCACGATGTTCCAGTTGCCCAGGGACTCCACGGGCATCCGGGTGTCCGTCACGTAGAACATCACGATCCATGCCAGACCGATGAGGAACAGCGCCAACATCACCGGGGCCACCCAGCTGCGGTTGGTCAGCTTGATGGCCTGGGCCTGCTTACCGGCGGGCGGCGGCGTGTAGTCGGTCTTCTTGCGGATCCGTGACTTCGGCACGAGGGTCTCTCCTGTCGATGCGCTGGGGACTCTGCCTCCCCCGGGCGTCCGTTAGCGTAGTGCTTCTAGCGGCGTTGAAGGAGAAGGGTACGTTGAGCAATTCCGAGCGCTCCCACCGGAGGCCGGTACGGCTCCTCACCCTCGCCGTCTTCGCCCTCGCCGGTCTCATCTTCGTGACCAGCTTCAACACCTCCAAGGGTACGAACATCCGGACGGACGATTCGCTCCTGAAGCTGTCGGACCTCATCCACACCCGCAGCCAGGAGAACGCCGACCTGGAGGCCACCACCAGCGCCGCCCGCCGCGAGGTGGACGCCCTCGCCGAGCGG
Source organism: Streptomyces sp. NPDC097619 (assembly GCF_040302735.1). NCBI lineage: Bacteria > Bacillati > Actinomycetota > Actinomycetes > Kitasatosporales > Streptomycetaceae > Streptomyces > Streptomyces sp. NPDC097619. The sequence continues at coordinate 12,919 of NZ_JBEOSD010000033.1, forward strand.
GACGACGGCAGCAGCCGTGCCGAGGAGGCCCGGCTGAAGGCCCTGGAGAAGGCCGCGGGCACCGACCCGATCAGCGGCCGGGCCGTGACCGTCACTCTCAACGACGCCCCGCCCGGTGCCAAGGCCCGCATCCCCAACGTCCCCGAGCCCAGCCCCAACGACCTGGTCATCCACCAGCAGGACCTGCAGGCCGTGGTGAACGCCCTGTGGCAGGGCGGGGCCCGGGGCATCCGCGTCATGGACCAGCGGCTGATCTCCACCAGCGCCGTGCGCTGCGTGGGCAACACCCTGATCCTCCAGGGGCGGGTCTACTCGCCCCCGTACAAGGTCACCGCCGTCGGCGACCCCGGGCCGCTGAAGCGGGCCCTGGCCGAGTCCCCGGCGCTGCAGAACTACCAGATGTACGTCAACGCCTACGGGCTCGGCTGGAAAGTCGACGAGCACAGGGCGCTGACTCTCGACGGGTACTCCGGCACAGTGGACCTCCACTATGCGAAGCCCGTGGGAGAGGCGTCCTGACCGGGCCCGCGCCGACGCGGCGCTGCGGCTCCTCGTCCGCGCGCTCAGCGAGCTCTGCCTGACCGTCGGCACGGTCATCCTGCTCTTCACCGCCTACGTCCTCTTCTGGACGGGCTTCGAAGCCGACCGGGCCATGGCCGGGGAGCTGGACGGACTCCGCGACCGCTGGGCCCGCGAACAGTCCGCCGCCCCCGGGACCGGCGGCTCCCCCCGCCCCGCCGGCGGGACCTCCGCCTCCCCCTCGGCCGTCCCGGCCCCCGCCGCCCCGGGCCGGGCCTTCGCCGAGATGTATGTCCCCCGCTTCGGCCCCACCTGGCGCAAACCCGTCCTGGAGGGCACCGCCGCGGGCACTCTCAAGCGCGGTCTGGGGCACTACTCGGGGACCGCCCCGCCCGGTGGGACGGGCAACTTCGCCGTCGCCGGACACCGCCGCACCCACGGCGACCCCTTCAAGGACTTCCCGCGGCTGCGCCCCGGCGACCCGGTGCTCGTGAAGGACGGCCGGGCCGTCTACACGTACGTGGTGCGGAAGGGGCCGGTGCGGACCCTGCCCACCGACACCGCCGTGGTGGATCCGGTCCCGGCGAAGTCCGGGTTCACGGCTCCGGGGCGTTATCTCACGCTCACCACATGTGATCCGGAATGGGGGCACAGCCACCGGCTGATCGTCTGGGCGGAACTTGCCGAGACCCGGCCGGTGGGCCGGACCAGCCCGTAGTCTGGTCCGGAACGGAACGGCCCCGCGCGGGACCGTGGCCGGAAAGGCTCCGCACGGAAGGGACGGAAGGACGGCATGTACGGCTGGATCTGGCGGCACCTGCCCGGGAACACCTGGGTACGCGCCCTGATCGCCCTCGTCCTCGTCCTCGCCGTGGTCTTCGTGCTCTTCCAGTACGTCTTCCCCTGGGCCGAGCCCCTGCTCCCGTTCAACGATGTGACCGTCGACGAAGGATCGGGAGCCACCCGGTGAGCGCGCGCATTCTGGTCGTGGACAACTACGACAGTTTCGTTTTCAACCTGGTCCAGTACCTGTACCAGCTCGGTGCCGAGTGCGAGGTGCTGCGCAACGACGAGGTCGCGCTCGCCCATGCCCAGGACGGCTTCGACGGGGTGCTGCTCTCCCCCGGGCCGGGCACCCCGGAAGAGGCCGGGATCTGCGTGGACATGGTCCGGCACTGCGCCGCCACCGCCGTCCCCGTCTTCGGGGTGTGCCTGGGCATGCAGTCCATGGCGGTGGCCTACGGCGGGGTCGTCGGCCGCGCGCCCGAGCTGCTGCACGGCAAGACCTCCCCGGTGCTGCACGAGGGCCTGGGCGTCTTCGCCGGGCTGCCCTCCCCCTTCACCGCCACCCGGTACCACTCGCTGGCCGCCGAACCGCTCACCCTGCCCGAGGTCCTGGAGGTCACCGCCCGGACCGAGGACGGCATCGTCATGGGTCTTCGGCACCGCGAGCACGAGGTCGAGGGCGTGCAGTTCCACCCCGAGTCCGTGCTGACCGAGTGGGGCCACCGGATGCTCGCGAACTGGCTGGTCCGCTGCGGGGACGCGGACGCCGTGGCCCGCTCGGCGGGCCTGGCGCCGGTGGTGGGCAAGGCCGTCGCGTGACCGCCGTCGCGCCGCCCGTCCCCACCGGGGGCCGGGCCGCGCGGCGCAGGGCGGCACAGGAGGCGGCCAGGCGGGCCCGCAGGCGGGCGCGCGGCGGGCCCCTGGTGGTCGCCAGCCGCGCGGCCGGGGAACTGCTCATCACGCTCGGCGTGGTCATGCTCCTCTTCGTGGCCTACCAGCTCTGGTACACCAACCTCGTCGCCGACCGCACGGCCCGCGACGCCACCGGGAGCCTCCAGCGGGACTGGCGGGACCCGGGCGCCGCACCGGCCCCCAAGGCCTTCGAACCGGGCGAGGGCTTCGCCGTCCTGCACATCCCCAAACTGGACGTGGTGGTCCCGGTCGCCGAGGGCGTCAGCAAGCCCAAGGTGCTCGACCGCGGACTCGTCGGCCACTACGCCGAAGGCCGCCTCAAGACGGCCATGCCCGGGGACCGCACCGGCAACTTCGCCGTGGCCGGGCACCGCAACACCCACGGGGAACCCTTCCGGTACATCAACCGGCTCAACCCCGGCGATCCCGTCGTGGTGGAGACCCGGGACGCGTACTACACGTACGAGATGACCTCGATCCTGCCGCAGACCCCGCCCTCCAACGTCGCGGTCCTCGACCCGGTGCCCGTGGGGTCCGGCTTCACGAAACCGGGCCGGTACCTGACGCTGACCACCTGCACCCCCGAGTTCACCAGCACCTACCGCATGGTCGTGTGGGGCAGGATGGTCGACGAACGGCCGCGCAGCGCGGGCGAACCCGCCGCCCTCACCGGCTGAGGCCGGACGCCGGGACGCGGGCCCGGCGGAACGGTGGAACGGCCGGGTGGGACGGCACGGTGGATCGGTGGACGGAGCGGGCGTGACGGGAGCGGGACGGGAGTGACGGGAGTGATGGGAGCACCGAGGCGGAACCGGCTCGCCGCCGTCCTGGCCTTCACCGGGGAACTGCTCATCACCGCCGGGCTGTTGCTCGGCCTCTTCGTCGTGTACTCGCTGTGGTGGACCAACGTCCTCGCGGACCGGACCGCGGCCGAACGCGGCGACGCCGTCCGCCAGGTGTGGAAGGCCGCCCCGCCGGCGGCCGGACCCGGCGCCCTCGACACCCGCGACGGCATCGGCTTCCTGCACGCCCCCGCCATGTCCGCCGCCGAGATCCTGGTCAAGCGCGGCACCACCCCCGAAGTCCTCAACGACGGCGTCGCCGGCTACTACACCGAGCCGGTGAAGTCCGCGCTGCCCTGGGACCGGCAGGGCAACTTCTCCCTCGCCGCGCACCGCGACGGCCACGGGGCCCGCTTCCACGGCATCCACCGGCTCCGCGACGGTGATCCGGTGGTCTTCGAGACCCGCGACACCTGGTACGTCTACAAGGTCTTCGCCCGACTCACCGAGACCTCCAAGTACAACACCGCCGTCCTCGACCCCGTGCCCCGCGAGGCCGGGGTGAGCGGGCCGGGCCGGTACCTCACGCTGACCACCTGCACCCCCGTCTACACCTCGAAGTACCGCTACATCGTGTGGGCGGAGCTGGTCCGCACCGAGAAGGTCGACGCCGACCGCACCCCGCCCGCCGAACTGCGCTGAGCCCGGCCCTTCCCGGGTCCCTCCGGCCGGGTCTTTCCCACCGCACCGGCTCCGGCCTGCGGGTTTCCGGGACCGGACATGTCCGGGAGGGGACGCCCGGGACGCCTTCCGCGGGGCCCGCCGCCGGGGCACCCTCTCCTCCTGTGCCGTGTCCAGGCCCCACCGGAGGAACCCCGATGACCGTCCCCGCCGTCCGCCCCGCCGTGCCGACCGACGTTCCCGTTCCGCCGGTCGCCGCGGGGGCCCCGGCCGGCCAGGAGGGACGGCGGGAGCGGGAGGGCCGGGAGGGCCAGGAGCCCGCTGGGGGGCCGGAGGGGCGGGGAAGACCGCAAGGGGCGGCCGGGGTGCCGGAGGCGGCGTCGGAGGCCGCCACGGGCCGTGCCGGGGCCGCTGTGGGCCCCGCTCGGCCCGCCGGGCCCGCCGAAGCCGGTACGCGCGGGGCCGGGCGGGGCGGGGCGGGGCGGAACGCGGCGCCGGAGTCGGTACCGGACTCCGGCTGGGACGCGACCGGAGGGACCCCGGCCGGCCGGCCCCCGGAGCTCCCCGCCGACGCCCCCTCCGGCCTCCGCTCAGTCGTCCAGCCAGCCGAGACGGACGGCGCAGACCCCCGCCTGGAACCGGCTGGCCGCGCCCAGCCGTTCGGTGAGCTCGGAGACGAGCCGGCGGACCGTGCGCTCGGACACCCCGAGCTTGCGGGCCATCGCCTCGTCCGTCAGTCCGCCCTCCAGCATGCGCAGCAGCTCCCGGTGGCGTCCGGTGGGCTGCCAGTCGTCCCCGGCGGCGGCCCGCGGCGCTGAGGCCCCCGTCTCGCCCAGGACGGCCGCCCCGGCCCAGCAGTGCTCGAAGATCCCGCGCAGCACTCCGACCAGCGTCTCGCCGCGCAGCACCACCGCCGCGATCTCCCCCTCCACGGCCTGCGGAGCGGGCACGATCGCCAGGGAGTCGTCCACCACGATCAGCCGCAGCGGCAGGGTGTGCGCCGTCCGCACCTGCGCCCCCGCGGCGCCCAGCCGCCGCAGGTAGCCCGCCATGTGCGGGACGGCCGCCGCCGAGGACAGGTGCACGGTACGGATCCGCACCCCGCGCCCCAGGGCCAGCCTGTCCCGCTCCAGTCCGGCCTCCACCATCCCGGCGGGCAGCGCGCGCCCGGGATGCAGGGAGAGCACCTCGTGCTCCACACGCCGGCAGGCGTCCTCCAGGGCCGCCGAGACGTTGGCGGCACCCCGGACCACCTCCATCCGGACGGCGGACAGCTCGCGGGCGTGCACCGGCTGGAAGTCCGCGACCACCTGGGCCAGGGCCGAGCGGGTCCGCCGCACCGATCCCAGCAGGGCCTCGGTGTGTTCCTCCTCGGCCAGGAGCAGGTTCCGCAGGGCGGTGTCGGGGGCCAGGGCGGTCCAGCCGTTCCGGCTCTCCGGGGCCGGGCTGAACAGGCCCAGCCGTTGCAGCAGCCGCAGCGCCTCCGCGAACTCGGTGTCGCTCCAGCCGTGGGACCCGGTGACGGCGTCCGGCCGCCAGGCGGCGTCGTCGAGGGCGATCCGGTAGAGCTCCTGGGCCCTGGTCCGTGCGTCCACCCCGTGCCTCCCGCGTGCTGGGGGACCGTCCCCCGCGGTCCCGGACGGCCACTGTAGGAAGGGGTCCACGGGGGGGCCAGAACCGTCCGACATGCGGACCATCCGTGAGACGGCGCCGTCTCCTGTCCGCACCCGGCCATGACCGGGTGCGGACAGTCGGCACCGCTTCCCGCCGTGCCACCGCCGGGAACATGCTGGTCAGGACGCGGTCGGGGAGGCCGCGCACCGTTCGGTACCGATCCTTGGGGGGTCCCTTCCGTGTCCGCCACCGCTCGTGCGTCAGCCGTCCTCCGTGCGTCAGGAGTCCTCCGCGCGTCCCTCCGGACCGTGCCGGCGGGGGCGGCCGCCGCCGTCCTCCTGCTGGCGCCCGCCCCCGCCGCCCTCGCCGACGGCCCGCCGGCCTTCGGCACCACCCAGGCGCCGCCGCCGCCGGTCACGGGCGTCTCGCCCTTCTCCTTCATCTGGGGCTGACCCGATGGCCGGGCTGCTCCCGAAGGTCGCCGTGGTCGCCCCACTCACGGGACCCCGGGCCGCCTGGGGAGCGGTGCTCCTCGGCCGGTTGGAAGCCCTGCGGGCGACCCGGCCCGAGGTCGCGGACTGGCGGGTGCACGACGAGACCAGGGGGGAGGTCGCGGACGTGTCGGGGGGTGGGTACGCGGCCGTCGTCGGGCACGCCGACCCCGCCGGGGCGGAGCGGGCCGTCCCCCGCTACGCCGCGGCGGGGCTGCCCTGTCTGCTGCCCTTCGTACGGCCCGGGGCGGGGGCCGAGGGCCTTGCCGGGGTGCTCAGTTGGGCCCCCGACGGGGCCGGGGCGGCCCGCGCGGCGGTCGAAGCGGCGGCGGGGCTGGGGGCGCGGCGGGTACGGATCCTCCACGACGCGGAGCCGCCGTGGCAGGGGCCGGCCCGGGAGGTGGCGGAGCGGGCCGCGGCGGCGGGGCTGGTGCCGGTGCCGGTACCGGCACCGGGGGGCGGGGCTCCTGCCGGGGCGGGTGAGGGTGACGGTGAGGACGGGGGGACCGTCTCCGTGGTGCTCGCCGCCCCGCACCGGTGTCCGGAGCTGGCGCGGGCCGCGGGGGGCCGGGGGCCCGTGCTCGTGCCCGGGGAGAGCGGGCTGGGGACGGTGCCCTTCGGAGCCGGGACCGGGGCCGGGGCCGGAGCCGGGGCGGGGCTCGACCTGTGGTTCGTACGGCCGCACGCGTGTGCCGCGACGCGGGCGCACCGGGCGCTGGAGGCCCTGTTCCGGGGGTTGGAGCGGGGCGTGGAGCGGGGGGCGGGGCCGCGGGGGGCCGAGCTGGTCGCGGCGGTGCGGGGGGAGGCCGGGGTCGTGTGGGGGGCCGGGGGTGTGCCCGTGGGGGCGGGGTGGGAGGTCGTGCGGGGGTGAGTGCCCGTGGGGGCCGGGGTGCCGCTGCGCCGGGGCCTCCTCCCCACCCCACCCCGCCCCTTCCCGAACCGGGGCTCCGCCCCCGGACCCCTTTCGGGGGCTCCGCCCCCGGACCCCCGCGCCTCAAACGCCGGCGGGGCTTGTCGTGCCCTCGGCCCGGGCGTCCTGCGCGGCCCGCGGGTGGCTCGCGCCCGGACGGCGGAGGCAACGCCGAGGGGCCCGGTTCCCCTGGGGGAGCCGGGCCCCTCGGCCGTCAGCGTCGGTTCGGGCGTCAGCGTCAGTCGCGGCCGCCGCGGAGGCCCTCCAGGAAGCCGCCTCCGCCCCGGTTGTCACCGTTGTTGCCGCCGTCCTGCTGGCCCTGGACCGTGTTCACGTTGACCACCGTGCCGGGGGCCACCGGCTGGCCGGCGCCCGGGTCCGTGGTGAGGATGATGGCGCTGTCCTCGGCGGGGCCGGAGAGCACCGCGCCGAAGCTCAGGTTGCTCTGCTGGAGGATCTGCTTCGCCTCGCCCACGGTCTTGTTGAAGAGCTGCGGGACCTGGACCTGCTGGGCCGCCTTGGCGATCTGGACGTTGACCGTGGAGCCGGGGGCGACCTTGTCGCCCGGGTTGAGGCTCTGGCCGACGACCGTGCCCGCCTTCTCGCCGGAGTCCACCTCGGTGGTGCTGCCGAGCTGGAGGTCGGCGTCCTCCAGGGCCTTCCTGGCCTCGTCGATGTTCTTGCCCTTGAGGTCGGGCACGTCCGACTTCGCGGCCTCCTTGGCGACCGTCAGGGTCACCGTGGAGCCCTTCTGCACGGAGGTGCTGCCCGCCGGGTCCTGGTCGAGGACGGTGCCCGAGGTGCGCTCCGACTCCTTGTTCTTCCGGACGACCTGGAAGCCCTTGTCCTTCAGGGTCTTCTCGGCCTCGTCGAAGGAGACGTTCAGCACGTCGGGGACGAGCACCTTCGGGGCGCCCGTGGAGACGACCACGTTGATGGTGTCGCCCCGGGAGACGTCGGTGCCCGCGGTCGGGTCCTGGCTGCAGACGCTGCCCTTGGGCTGGTCCTCGCAGGGCTCTTCCTTGGCCTTGGCCACCTTCACCCCGGCGTTGTCGCCGTTCTTCACCGCCTGCTCGAAGGTGGTGCCGACGAGGTTGGGGGCGGCGAAGGTGTTGTCGGTCTTGCTGGTGAGGGCCCGGCCGATGAGGATCGCGCCGATCAGCACCAGCACCGCGGCCGCCACGAGCAGGACCGTGGAGGCCCGGCCCTTCTTCTGGCGGCGGCCCGCGCGACCGCCGTCGTCGTAGCCGTGCGGGGGCGGGTAGCCGCCGTCGCCGGGGGACATGGGCGGCATCATCGAGGTCTGGCCCGGCTCGGCCTGGCGCAGGGCGGTGGTCGGCTGGTCGTAGCCGGGGCCGCCGTGCGGGTGTCCGTAGCCCTGGTCGTAGCCGTAGCCGGGGGCCGCGCCCATGGCGGCGGCCGCGGCGACGGGCTGCCCGTCGAGGCAGGCCTCGATGTCCGCGCGCATCTCGTCGGCGGACTGGTAGCGGTAGTCGGGGTCCTTGACCAGCGCGCGCAGGACGATGGCGTCCATCTCGGGCGTGATCTCGGGGTCGAAGTTGCTCGGCGGCTGCGGTTCCTCGCGCACGTGCTGGTACGCGACGGCCACCGGGGAGTCGCCGACGAACGGCGGTCGCACGGTCAGCAGCTCGTAGAGCAGGCAGCCGGTGGAGTACAGGTCGGAGCGGGCGTCCACGGTCTCGCCCTTGGCCTGCTCCGGGGAGAGGTACTGGGCGGTGCCGATCACGGCCGCGGTCTGCGTCATGGTCATGCCCGCGTCGCCCATGGCGCGCGCGATGCCGAAGTCCATGACCTTGACCTGACCGGTGCGGGTCAGCATGACGTTGGCGGGCTTGATGTCGCGGTGGACGATCCCGGCCCGGTGCGAGTACTCCAGCGCCTGGAGGATGCCGGTGGTCATCTCCAGGGTCCGCTCGGGCAGCAGCCTCCGGCCGGAGTGCAGCAGCTCGCGCAGGGTGGAGCCGTCCACGTACTCCATCACGATGTACGGGATGGAGATGTTGTCGACGTAGTCCTCGCCGGTGTCGTAGACCGCGACGATCGCCGGGTGGTTCAACGAGGCGGCGGACTGGGCCTCGCGGCGGAACCGGGCCTGGAAGGACGGGTCGCGGGCGAGGTCGGCCCGGAGCGTCTTCACGGCGACGGTCCGGCCGAGCCGGATGTCGTGCCCGAGGTAGACCTCGGCCATGCCACCACGGCCGAGCACCGAGCCCAGCTCGTACCGGCCGCCGAGGCGACGCGGCTCTTCCATAACGTTCCAGCCCTCTCCGTCAGTCCCGACCGCACCCGTGTGTGGTCCGGCGGTGTGCTGTTCGCGCAAAGGCTACCGGGCTGGTGTGTGTCTGCCGTCCGTGACCGCAGGCTGATACCGGACCGGTACCGTGCGCCGCCGGGCCCGGGGAGCGTGAGCTCCGTCACGGGGCCGGCGGCGCACGGGATCAGCTCCTCGGGTCAGCCCTGGGCCTTCAGGGCCGCTTCCATCACGGCCTTGGCCACGGGGGCGGCCAGGCCGCCACCGCTGATGTCCTCGCGGGTCGCGCCGCTGTCCTCGATGACCACCGCCACCGCGACCGAGCCCTTGTCGGTCTTGGCGTAGGAGATGAACCAGGCGTAGGGGCGCTTCTTGTTCTTCTCGCCGTGCTGGGCGGTGCCGGTCTTGCCGCCGACGGTCGCCCCGTCGATCCGCGCGTTGGTGCCGGTGCCCTTCTCGACGACCTCGACCATCATCTTCTGGAGCTTCTGGGCGTTCTCCGGGGTGAGCGGGCGGCTCATCTCCTTGGGCTCGGTGCGCTCCAGCTCGTCCAGGTTCGGGGCGGTGAGCTGGTCGACCATGTACGGCTTCATCAGCTTGCCGTCGTTGGCGACCGCCGCGGCGACCATGGCCATCTGGAGGGGGGTGGCCGCGGTGTTGAACTGGCCGATCGCCGACTGGGCGTTGCCGTCGGGGCTCATCGTCTTGTCGTAGACGCTGGCGAAGGCGCGGACCGGGGTGTCGATCTCGGGGTCGTTGAAGCCGAACTTCTCGGCCGTCTCGACCATCTTGTCCCGGCCCACCTTGTGGCCCATGTTGGCGAAGACCGAGTTGCAGGAGACCCGCAGCGCCTCGTTGAGGCTGGCCTTCTCGCAGCCGCCGTGCTGGTTGATCAGGCGGGTCTGGGTGCCGGGCAGGATGTACGGCTCGGGGGTGTCGGTGGGGGCGTCGACGTCCGTGACGACCTCGTGCTCCAGGGCGGCGGCCGCGGTGACCACCTTGAAGGTGGAGCCCGGCGGGTAGGTCTCGCGCAGGGCGCGGTTGACCAGCTCCTTGTTCTTGCTGTCCTTGAGGGCCACCCACGCCTTCTCGTCGGACTTGGAGTTGCCCGCGAAGACGGAGGGGTCGTAGGAGGGGGCGCTGGCCAGGGCCAGGATGGCGCCGGTGCGCGGGTCCAGGGCCACCACGGCGCCCTTGTTGGAGCCCAGGCCCTTGAAGGCGGCCTTCTGCGCGGCGGGCATCAGGGTGGTGACGACGTTGCCGCCGGCCTTCTGCTCGCCGGTGAACATGCCGATGGTGCGGTCGAAGAAGAGCCGGTCGTCGTTGCCGGTGAGGATGCCGTCCTCCAGCTTCTCCAGCTGGGTGGAGCCGAAGGCCTGGGAGGCGAAGCCGGTGACGGGGGCCCACATGGGTCCGTCGATGTAGGTGCGCTTGTACTTGTAGTCGCTGCCGTCGGTCTCGACCGAGCCGGTGATCGGCTTGCCGCCCACGATGATGTTGCCGCGCTCGGTGGCGTACTGGGCGATGGCGACCCGACGGTTCTCCTTGCGGGTGCTGAGGTCGTCGGCCTGGACGTACTGGAGCCAGTTGGTCCGGATCATCAGGGCGAGGACGAGCAGCCCGCAGAAGATCGAGATGCGGCGCAGGGGCTTGTTCATGACGGACGGACCACCTGGGTCATCTCGGCGTCGGGGGACGGGGCGGGAGCCGGGGCGGGGCGCCGCGCGGTGTCGCTGATCCGGATCAGGATGCCGATCAGGGCCCAGTTGGCGATGATCGAGGAGCCGCCGGAGGCCAGGAAGGGCATCGTCATGCCGGTGAGCGGGATGAGGCCCATGACCCCGCCCGCGACCACGAAGATCTGGATGGCGAAGGCGCCGGAGAGCCCGATGGCGAAGAGCTTGCCGAAGGGGTCGCGGGCCGCCAGGGCGGTGCGCGCGCCGCGCTCGATGATCAGGCCGTAGAGCAGCAGGAAGGCCATGACGCCGGTGAGGCCGAGCTCCTCGCCGACGGTGGCGAAGATGAAGTCGGAGTTGGCGGCGAAGCCGATCAGGTCGGAGTTGCCCTGGCCCCAGCCGGCGCCGAGCACCCCGCCGGAACCGAAGGACATGATCGACTGGCCGACCTGCTCGCAGGCCCCGGAGGTGGTGTAGCAGCCGAAGGGGTCCAGCCAGGCGTTGACGCGGGCCTGCACGTGGCTGGCGAAGGAGGCCACGACCACGGCGCCGCCCACCGACATCAGCAGGCCGATGACGATCCAGCTGGTCCGCTCGGTGGCCACGTACAGCATGATCACGAACATGCCGAAGAACAGCAGCGAGGTGCCGAGGTCGTTCTCGAAGATCAGGATGAGCAGGCTCATCGCCCAGATCATCAGGATCGGGCCGAGGTCGCGGCCGCGCGGCAGGTAAAGCCCCATGAAGCGGCGGGAGGCCAGGGCCAGGGCGTCGCGCTTGACCATGAGGTAGCCGGCGAAGAACACCGCGATCACGATCTTGGCGAACTCACCGGGCTGGATGGAGAACCCGGCCACGCTGATCCAGATCTTGGCGCCGAAGACGTTCGCGCCGAGGCCCGGGACCATCGGCAGGATCAGCAGCACCAGGGCGGCGGCCATGGAGATGTACGTGAACCGCTGGAGGGTGCGGTGGTCCTTCAGCAGCAGCAGGACCGCCACGAACAGGGCGATGCCGACGGCCGTGTAGAAGAGCTGGTTGGGGGCCGAGGGCGAGAAGCCGCCGAAGGCGCGCTTGGCGAGGTTCTGGAGCCGCTCGGACTGGTCCAGGCGCCAGATCAGCACCAGGCCGAGCCCGTTGAGCAGGGTGGCCAGCGGGAGCAGCAGGGGGTCGGCGTACTTGGCGTACCGGCGGACGACGAGGTGCCCGATGCCCGCGAGGAGCCCGAGGCCCAGGCCGTACATCAGCATGCCCGGGGGCAGTTTGCCGTTGATGGCCAGGCCCACGTTGGCGTAGGCGAAGATCGGGATGACCACCGCGAAGGCGAGGAGCAGGAGCTCGGTGTTGCGCCGGCTCGGCAGCTCGATGGCTCCGATGGTGGTCGTGTTCGTGACAACGCTCATGGTGTGGCAGGCCCCCTGTGCCCGCGTGGCGATACTGCGCCGGGTCTCACTGCTTGCTGCACTGCACGGCGAGCTTCTGCTCGTCCTCGGTGAGGGTGGGCCCCGGACTGGGCTTCGGGACGGGCGGCGGAGTCGCACCGGTGGTGCCGGTGGTGCCGTCCTGCTGCGGGGGCTTGGCCGTCTCCTCGGCCTTGCGCCGCTCTTCCTGCTTCTTGCAGGCGGACACCTGGGTGCCCAGCTCCCGGATCTTCTCCAGGGCCTTCTCCCGGTCGCCCGCGCTGATCGTCTCCTGGACCTGCTTCCGCTTGAAGTCGGGCAGGTACTTCAGTTCGATCTCGGGGTGGTCCTCGTCGACCTTCGAGAGCTTGATCCAGGCCAGGTCCTGGCTGATGCCGCGGAACAGGGCCACGTGCTGGTCCTGCGCGCCGACGTAGTACTGGCCCTGGGTCCAGCGCCAGCCGCCGTACAGGCCGCCGCCGACGACGCCGCAGGCGAGCAGCAGGATCAGGGAGCGCTTGAGCCACTTGCGGCCGGTCCGCGGGGCGAACTCGTCCTCGTCGTCGAAGCCTTCGTGGTCGCCGTACTCGCCGTAGCCGTAGGCGTCCGGCGCGGCCCCGTAGCCGGGGGCCTCGCCGCTGCCGGGCGGGCCGAAGCCGGGGGCCGGCGGCGGGGGTGCCTGGCGGCCGAGGCCGGAGGCGCGGCCGGCGGGGGTCTGCATGGCGCCGCCGCCGTCGAACAGCTGGTGCTGGTTCTCCGCGACCGCGCCGACCACCACGGGGGTGTCGGTGAACTGGGCGGCGAGGGTGTCGCCGTTGTCGTTGTCGAGGACGTCCGCGACGATGCAGGTGATGTTGTCGGGGCCGCCGCCGCGCAGGGCGAGCTGGATCAGCGCCTGCACCGTCTCGTGCGGGCCGTGGTACCCGGCGAGGGTCTCCTCCAGGGTCTGGTGCGAGACCACCCCGGACAGCCCGTCGGAACAGATCAGGTAGCGGTCCCCGGGGCGCACCTCGCGGATCGACAGGTCGGGTTCGACGTGGTCCCCGCTGCCGAGCGCGCGCATCAGGAGGGAGCGCTGCGGGTGGGTGGTGGCCTCTTCCTCGGTGATCCGGCCCTCGTCCACCAGCCGCTGCACCCAGGTGTGGTCCTGGGTGATCTGGGTGAGGACGCCGTCGCGGAGCAGGTACGCCCGGGAGTCCCCGACGTGCACCAGTCCGAGCCGCTGGCCCGTCCACAGCAGGGCGGTGAGCGTGGTGCCCATGCCCTCCAGGTGGGGGTCCTCCTCGACCATCACGCGCAGCTGGTCGTTGGCCCGCTGCACGGCCGAGGCGAGGGAGGTGAGGAGGTCCGAGCCCGGGATGTCGTCGTCGAGCTGGACGAGGGTGGAGATGACCTCGGAGGAGGCGACCTCACCGGCGGCCTGGCCGCCCATGCCGTCGGCGATCGCGAGGAGCCGGGGACCGGCGTAGCCGGAGTCCTCGTTGCCCTCGCGGATCATGCCCTTGTGCGAACCGGCGGCGAACCGCAGGGACAGACTCATGCGCACCTGCCCAGTCGACGACGCCTCCGGGTACAACCGGTCTCGATGCACCCTGCCCACCCTCCGGTCGGGAGCGCGCTCTGGTCCGCTGTCGGGACCGCCGCGGCTCGCTCGCTCCGCTCGCTCATTCTCGTACTACTTCCGCAGCTCGATGACGGTCTTGCCGATGCGGATCGGGGCGCCCAGCGGAATGGGTGTCGCGACGGTCAGCCGGGCCCGGTCGAGATACGTGCCGTTGGTGGACCCGAGGTCCTCGACGATCCAGTTGCCGTCGCGGTCGGGGTAGATCCTGGCATGCCGGCTGGAGGCGTAGTCGTCGTCCAGCACGATCGTGGAGTCGTGGGCGCGGCCCAGCGTGATGGTCTGCCCCTGGAGGGCGACCGTGGTGCCGGTGAGCGTGCCCTCGGAGACCACGAGCTTGGTGGGGGCCCCGCGGCGCTGCCGCTGCTGGGGCGGTGCGGGACGGCCTCCGCCGCCGCCTCCCTGGGTCTGCGCGCGGGTGTCCCCGCCGCCGCGGCGCGAGCCCCGCTGGGTCACCCGCGTCCCGAAGAGGTCGCTACGGATGACCTGGACGGCCACGATGACGAACAGCCACAGAACGGCCAGGAAACCCAACCGCATGACCGTCAGGGTCAGCTCTGACATTGCCCCCGCTTCACCCTTCGGCTTGCCGGTAAATGATGGTGGTGCTGCCCACGACGATCCGCGAGCCGTCGCGGAGCGTAGCGCGGGTGGTGTGCTGCCCGTCCACCACGATGCCGTTGGTGGACCCGAGATCCTGGATCGTCGAGGGCGTTCCGGTCCGGATCTCACAGTGCCGGCGGGAGACGCCGGGGTCGTCGATCCGCACGTCGGCTTCCGTGCTGCGGCCCAGCACGAGAGTCGGGCGGGAGATCTGATGGCGGGTGCCGTTGATCTCGATCCAGCGGCGCGTGACCGCGCCGCCTCCGGGTACGGGGGCCGGGCCGCCGGGGCCCGGGCGCCGCTGGCCGCCGCCGGGCGGCGGGCCCGGGGGCATCGGGGGGGCGCCCACGGGCGGGTATCCGTACCCGCCGGGCTGCTGTCCGCCCCGGTCCTGTTCGGCCTGCGGCTGCGAGGTGGAGGAGGCCAGGGTGCGGCTGCGCACCCGGTACAGACCGGTGTCGAGGTCATCGGCCTTCTCCAGGGCCACCTTGATGGGGCCCATGAAGGTGTAGCGCTGCTGCTTGGCGTAGTCGCGGACGAGCCCGGCGAGCTCGTCGCCGAGCTGGCCGGAGTACGGGCTCAGGCGTTCGTAGTCGCCCGCGCTCAGTTCCACGATGAAGTCGTTGGGGACGACGGTCCGCTCGCGGTTCCAGATCGTCGCGTTGTTGTCGCACTCGCGCTGCAGCGCGCCCGCGATCTCGACCGGCTGGACCTCGGACTTGAAGACCTTGGCGAAGGTGCCGTTCACCAGACCTTCGAGTCGCTGCTCGAAACGCTTCAGGACTCCCATGGGGCACCTCCTCCGTCGTTGTCGCCCTGGTACTGCTTACTGATCGTATCCACGCGTGGGGAAATCGGCTGGTTCCCCTTATCTGTCCGGCAGACGAGTGTTGCCCCTCACAAGGGATCGTAGATGCGGCCCCGGGCCAGTGTCCCGCACCCGGCGGGGACGACGGGAGCGGACCGCCGTCCCCGCCGTGCGGATGCCCGCCCGCTGTGGCCGGCATGCGGCCGGGTCCGCGCCCCGCGGCGGGCCGTGCGGACGGGGCGGCGGCCGGACGCGGGGGGCCGCGGGGGGTCCTCGCGGGGGGCCGGCGGAAGCGATGTGATTCCACCCCCTCCGACGTGCTAATGTTCCGATGTCGCCAGGGGAACGGCCCGCAAGGGAAAGACCCCGGTAGCTACTCGGGCGAGTGGCGGAACGGCAGACGCGCTGGCTTCAGGTGCCAGTGTCCTTCGGGACGTGGGGGTTCAAATCCCCCCTCGCCCACAGCGGAAGCCCCGCGGATCACAGATCCGCGGGGCTTCTTCGTGTGCCCGGAGCGTCCGCTGTGAACTCCTTCACGCGGCCTGCCGGTCCGGCCGTCGCGAGGCCCATCGATCTTGTGAGGCAGGTCACTTGGGGTGGACCGGGGCCCCGGAGCGGAGCCGGGGGCGCGGTGCGGACGGGGCTCCCGGGATGCTCCGCGCGACTTTCGTCGGGGCGCCGCGCGACCAAAGGGGGACGATTCCGGGGGCGCCGGTCCCTAGGGTTTCGGGCGTGGATGTGAAGGAGAAGGCACTGCGGGCGCTGCGCTGGCTGGCCGGCCCCGATCCGTGGCCCCGGCGCCGGATCGCGGGCGAGGCCGTGCTCGCCGTGGTGCTCGGTCTGCTGGCCGCCGGTATCGAGGACCTGCTCCGGGAGCCGGACTGGCAGGTCGCGCTCTCCGGGGCGGCGGTGGCCGTGCTGTCGCTGCTGCGGCGGCGCCTGCCCGGCGGGGTGCTGGTCGCGTCCTGCGCGCTGAGCGGCTTCCTGGCCGGGATGGCCCCGCTGACCATGCTCGCGGGCTGGACCGCCGGCCGCAGGGTGGTCGGGCTGGGGCGGGTGCTGGCCTGGTTCACGGTGGCCTTCGCGTGCAGCGTGGTGACGTCGCTGGTGGCCGAGGGCTTCACCCTCCGCCCGCTCCAGGTGATCTTCTTCTCGGTGCTGTTCTTCCTGGCGACCACGGTGCTGCCCGGACTCACCGGCCGGTACTGGGGCCAGCGCCGGACCCTCCTGCACGCCCTCCAGGAGCGCAACGGCCAGTTGCTGCGCGAGCGGGCCATGGTGGCGGGCCAGGCCCGGCTGCGGGAGCGGCAGCGGATCGCCCAGGACATGCACGACAGCCTCGGCCACCAGCTCGCGCTGATCTCGGTGCACACCGGGGCCCTGGAGGTGGACCCGGCCCTGACCGACCGTCAGCGGGAGGCGGTCGGGGTGCTGCGGAACGCCTCCGTGGCGGCCATGCACGAACTTCGCGAGGTGGTCGGGATCCTGCGCGACGGGGTCGAGGCCCCGACCGCCGGGGAGGACGGCGGGCCCGCGGCCCGCGGGGTGGCGGGCATCGAGGGGGTGGTGGCCGCCGCGCGGTCCGCCGGCACCGAGGTGGCGCTGGCCCGCAGTGGCACGGAGCGCCCGCTCGCGGCGGCCTGCGACCACGCGGCGTACCGGATCGTGCAGGAGGCGCTGACCAACGCCTACAAGCACGCGCCGGGCGCCCCGATCCGGGTCGAGCTGCGCTACGAGGAGGACTCGCTGGTCGTGGAGATCGCCAACGGCCCGGCCGCGGGGCCCGGGCCGGGCGAGGTGGTCAGCGGCGGACAGGGCCTGACGGGCCTGCGGGAACGGGCCCGGCTGGTCGGCGGGATGGTGCACGCGGGGCCCGTGCCGGACGGCGGCTTCCGCGTCGCGGGAGTGCTGCCCTACGGGGCCGAGCAGGCCGGTCCGGTGGTGGAGCCGGTGGCGGCCGTCGACGACTTCGGCCAGCAGGCCGTGTGGCCGGCCGCACCGGGCACCGGGGCCGCCCCGGTGGACTGGGCGGCCGTGGACCGGGAGGTGGCGGGCCGCGGCCGGTTCCGGGGGCTGGCCCTGGGCTGCGGGGTCGCGGCGGCGGCCGGGATGCTGCTGCTCGTCGGCATGGGGGTGCTGCTGTTCATGGTGATCGGCAGCGCGCAGGAGTCGATGATCGGGCGGGACGAGTACGACGCCGTCCGGATCGGGCAGTCCGAGCAGGAGGTCCGGGCGGGGCTGCCGGAGGGCGGCGGCCTCGCGACGCAGGGGCTGGCGGACGGCGGTCCGAAGCGACCGGCCGGCTCCCGGTGCCTGGTGCTGCTCTCCTCGGAGGGCAGCGGGGAGCTCGACGCGGAGCCGGTTTTCCGGTTCTGCTTCAAGGACGGCAAGCTGATCGCCAAGGACGCGTACGAGGCCGAGCGGTAGTGCCGGACCGGGCGGTCCGGCGGTGGAGAAGGGCGGGAGCGGCGTGGTGAGCGGTGTGGTCAGGGTGGTGATCGCCGACGACGAGCCGTTGATCAGGGCCGGGATCCGGATGATCCTCACCTCGGACCCCGGGATCGAGGTGGTCGCGGAGGCGGCGAACGGCCGCGAGGCCGTCGAGCTGGCGCGGGCGCACGCCCCGGACGTGGTGCTGTTGGACATCCAGATGCCGGTGATGGACGGGCTGACGGCCCTGGCGGAGCTGCGGCGGGCGGTGCCCGGGGCGCGGGCCCTGGTGCTGACCACCTTCGGGGAGAAGGAGAACGTGCTGCGGGCGCTGTCCTCGGGCGGAGCCGGCTTCCTCCTGAAGGACTCCGCCCCGGCCGAGCTGATCGGGGCGGTCCGGGCGGCCGCCGCCGGGGACGCCTATCTGTCCCCGGCGGCCACCCGGCACGTGGTGGACCAGCTGGCCGCGGGGGCCGTCGGCACCGGCGCGGTCCCGGACCGCACGGCGGAGGCCCGGCGCCGGGTGGCCGGGCTCGGCGAGCGGGAGCGCGGGGTGCTGGCCCTGCTGGGCGAGGGCCTGTCCAACGCGGAGGCGGGGCGGCGGCTGCACATGAGCGAGGCCACCGTGAAGACGTACGTCTCCCGGATCCTCGCCAAGCTGGAGTGCGAGAACCGCGTGCAGGCCGCGCTGATGGCCCGGGACGCGGGGCTGTAGCGGAGCCGGTCCGGGGGCGTCTCCCCGGGAGGGCGCGCTCGGCGGCCTCGCGTGGCCGCCGCGGGCGTCCTCCGGGCCCGCGGGGCCCCAGGATCCCGGCGGGGGCGCCGAGGGCCTCGTCGTGCCTCCCCGCGGGCGGCCGCTCCGGGCGGGCGCGGTACCGTCGCGGCCTGTCGGATGAGCGAGAGGGCGGGGGCGGGCGATGGTGACGCGGATACCTCAGGTGGCCGGGTTCGGGCCGGCACGGGCGCAGGGCGCGCCCCGGGACGAGGGCAAGGCCCTGCGGGAGCGGGTGCCGCGTTCCGCGCACGCGCTGCCGGCGACGTCGGCCTCGCGGCCGGGGGCCGTCCGGGCCGTGGTCGAGTCCAACGCGGGCCGGGTCCCGGAGCTGACCCCGATCCGGGTGGGTCGGATGGCCGCGAACCCCTTCGCCTTCCTGCGGGGCGCGGCCGGGCTGATGGCCCACGACCTGGAGGGGACCGCGCTCACCGGGATCGGGGCCCAGCTGTGCGGGGACGCGCACGCCGCGAACTTCGGGCTGTACGGCGACGCCCGCGGCGGCTTGGTGATCGACCTCAACGACTTCGACGAGACCGCGTACGGACCCTGGGAGTGGGACCTGAAGCGGCTGGCTGCCTCCCTGGTGCTCGCGGGCCGGGTGGCGGGCACGGACGAGGACCGCTGCCGTGACGCGGCCCGTGACGCGGTGGGCGCCTACCGGCGGACCATGCGGCTGCTCGCGAAGCTGCCGGTGGCCGACGCCTGGAACGCGATCGCGGACGAGCGGCTGGTCTCGCACACCGATGCCAAGGACCTGGTGGGGCTGCTGGGGCAGGTGATGGAGAAGGCGCGGAACAACACCAGCGCCCGGTTCGCCGCGAAGTCCACGGAGGCCGTGGACGGGGGCCGCCGGTTCGTGGACGCCCTGCCGGTGCTGCGCCGGGTCGGTGACGGGGAGGCCGCCGCGGTGGCCGCCGCCCTGGGCCCGTACCTGGAGACCGTGCAGCCCGACCGGCGGCCGTTGCTGGCCCGGTACGCCATCCACGACGTGGCCTTCCGCGTGGTGGGCACCGGCAGCGTGGGCACCCGCTCGTACGTGGTGCTGCTGCTGGACCACCGGGGGGAGCCGCTGGTGCTCCAGGTGAAGGAGGCGCGGCCCTCGGTGCTGCTGCCGCACCTGCGCGCGGTCGGCTTCGCGCCGGCTCCGGTCCGGCACGAGGGGCAGCGGGTGGTGGCCGGGCAGAAGAGCATGCAGGTGGTCTCCGACCTGCTGCTGGGCTGGACCACCGTGGAGGGGCGGCCCTTCCAGGTGCGCCAGTTCCGCAACCGCAAGGGCAGCGTGGACCCGGCGGCGCTGAGCGCGGAGCAGCTCGACGACTACGGGCGGATGACCGGGGCCCTGCTGGCCCGGGCGCACGCGCACAGCGCGGACCCGCGGCGGATCGCGGGCTACTGCGGGAAGAACGAGGAGCTCGACGAGGCGGTCGCGACCTTCGCGGTGGCCTACGCGGACCGGACGGAGGCGGACCACGAGGAGCTGACCGCGGCGGTCCGCAACGGGCTGATCGCGGCGGAGACCGGCGTCTGAGCGGATGCCGGCCGGGGGTGGTCCCCCGTGCTGTGCCGGGGGCGGGCCGGGGGTGGACCCGCGCGCGGGCCGGGTCCGGGCCGGGTCAGGGTCGGGGGCGTCGCGGGCGGGCCTGCCGGTCCGGCCCGCCGCCGGCCTAGGGTGGACGGGTGAGTCAGGAGAACGCTGGAGGGGCTGCCCCTCAGGACGAGGTCCCGCAGGACGGTCCGGCACCCGAGGCCGCCGCCGCCGGGGGTGACGCCCCCGAGGGGTCGCCCGAGGCGCGGCTGGCGCGGGCGGTGCTCGCCGCCGAGCGGGCGCTGATCGAGTTCGAGATCGCCGTGGAGACCTTCCGCGTGGAGGTCGAGAACTTCTCCCGGCTGCACCACCAGAAGCTCGGCCCGATGTACACGCGGCTCGACGAGCTGGACGCGCGGATCGCGGAGGCGCGGGCCGCCCGCACCGGGGACCCGGAGGACCTGCGGCGGGCCCGCGAGGCCCGGTCGCTGGTGATGCCGATGCCCGGGGTGGAGGAGCTCTTCGGGGACTGGCTGGACTCGGACGGGATCTCCGACGACGCCGAGTCGATGCTGACCGGGCGCTCCGTCCGGCCCCCGGAGCGGGTCCGGCCCTCCGACGAGGCCCGGCGGCTGTACCGGGAGCTCGTCCGGCGCGCCCATCCCGACCTGGCCCGGGAGGACGCGGACCGGCAGCTGCGGGACGCCTTCATCGTGCGGGTGAACGCCGCCTACGCGCGCGGGGACGAGGCGGAGCTGCGCGAGCTGGCCGAGGAGTGGGCGGCCGGTCCCGCCGAGCCCCCGGCGCTCACCGAGGCCGAGGAGCTGTACGCGCGGCTGGAGTGGCTGGCCCGCCGCAAGGAGCTGTTGACGGTGGTGGCCGCGGAGCTGGAGGACAGCGCGATCGGGTCGATGCTGCGGATGGCTCCGGAGGACCCGGACCGGCTGCTGGAGGAGATCGCCGAGCAGTTGCTCGCCCAGGTGGCCGAGAAGGAGTCCGAACTCGCGACCCTCGCGGGCGACGGCGTCGGATAGGTTCGTCCCACCTGCCCGTTGTGTTCGGTCTCGATGGAGAGAAGGCCCCCCATGAACTTCGGTCCGCTGCCCTCGGTGGACGCCGCCGCCGTCCCCGCCGACGGTTTCATCCTCGACGTCCGGGAGGACGACGAGTGGGCGGCCGGGCACGTCGAGGGCGCGTTGCACCTGCCGATGAGCGGGTTCGTCGCCCGCTTCGGCGAGCTGACCGAGGCGGCCGAGGACGGCCGCCGCGTGCACGTGATGTGCCGGGTCGGCGGCCGGTCCGCCCAGGTCACGCAGTACCTGCTCCAGCACGGCGTCGACGCGGTGAACATCGACGGCGGGATGCAGGCGTGGGAGTACGCCAAGCGTCCGATGGTCACCGACGACGGCAGCCCCGCCTACGTGCTCTGAGCCCCCGCCGCCTCGCCGCGGCCTCACCGCCGTCGTTCCGTCGGCGGCGTCGTACCCGCTCCGGCCGGTCCCCGCTCCCCGCGTTCGCCGCGGGTGGGGGCCGGCCGGAGCCGTGTCCGGAGCCGTCAGGAGAGGGGGTGGGCGGCGAGCAGGTCGCCGAGGGCCTCCTCGTGGGCGGCGGCCGGGCCGAGGTCGAGCTCCAGCTGCTTGGCCCTGGCGTGGTAACGGTGCAGCGGGTAGTCGGTGTCGGCGCCGAAGCCGCCGTGCAGGTGCTGGGCGGTCTGCACCACCCGGCGGACCCCGTCGGAGGCCCAGATCTTCGCCACCGCGATGTCGGCGTCGGCGGGCAGCGGGCCGCCCGCGCCGGTGTCCAGGCGCCAGGCCGCCTGCCAGAGCACCACCTCCATGGCGCGGAGGTCGATGTAGCGGTCGGCGGCCTGCACGGCCACCGCCTGGAAGGTGGCCACGGGGTGCCCGAACTGCTCGCGCTTGCTGGTGTACTGACTGGTCATCGTGAGGACCCCTTCGCCGAGCCCGAGGGCCAGGGCGCAGGTGCCGGTGGCGAGCAGACCGTGTAGCCGTTCCCAGGCGCCGGGGGCGGTGAGGGCCCGCTCCGCGGGGACGCGCAGGCCGTCCAGGGTGAGTTCGGCCAGCAGTTCCCCGCTGGTGGAGTACTGCTCGGCGAAGGTCAGTCCGGGGGCTCCACGGGGGACGAGGGCCACCAGGGAGTCCCCGTCGGCGGTGTGGGCCGGGACGGCGATCAGGTCGGCGGTGTGGGCCCAGGGCACGGCGGTCTGGAGGCCGTCCAGGACCAACTCCCCGCCGTGGGGGCGGGCGGTGACGGCGCGTTCGGCGGGTTCGTGACCGGAGCGGCCGTGGGCGGCGACGGTGAGGACCTGTTCGCCGCGGGCGGCGGCGGGCAGCAGGGCGGCGGCCAGTTCGGGCGTGCCGTGGCTGTGTACGGCCATCGCGGTGGCGCAGTGCTCCAGCAGCGGGACGCGGGCCAGGACCTTGGCGGATTCGCGCAGCAGCAGGCAGAGGGCGACGGTGTCGAGCCCCGAACCGCCGTGTTCCGTGGGCAGGACGAGGCCGATCAGGTCGGCCCCGGCCAGCCGGGCCCACAGGGGCCGGTCGAAGTCCTCGGCGACGGCGCCGGGGGTCAGGGCGGGGCTGGGGACGCCGTCCGGGGCCACGTCC
Organism: Streptomyces sp. NPDC097619; assembly: GCF_040302735.1. Lineage (NCBI taxonomy): Bacteria > Bacillati > Actinomycetota > Actinomycetes > Kitasatosporales > Streptomycetaceae > Streptomyces > Streptomyces sp. NPDC097619. Next base: position 35,351 of record NZ_JBEOSD010000033.1, read on the forward strand.
GCGAACACCGCCCGGGCCGCCTCGACGGCCGCCAGCTGTTCCTCGGTGAAGGTGAAGTCCACTGCCTGTCCTCCCGCGCGCACCGGAAATCCGTCCGATCTGACGGCAGGTCAAGATAGAACACGTTCCTGTAATTGCCCAGGGCGCCCACGGGGTGAGCCTCGGGACGGACCCCTGCGGGGCGGGGGAAGGCGCGCTGCCGGGCGGGCCCGGAGGGTGCGCGGGTCGGCGCGGGAGGCGGGTGCGCGGGGGGCCCGGAGCCCGGGGCCGTCGTCGGACGGCCCCGGGGCGGTCAGCGGTCGAAGTCGAGCTCCACGGTGTCGGTGAGGGGGTGGGACTGGCAGGCCAGGACGAAGCCGGCCTCGGTCTCCTCCTCTTCCAGGGCGAAGTTGCGGTCCATCCGGACCTCGCCCTGGACCACGAAGGCCCGGCAGGTGCCGCACACCCCGCCCTTGCAGGCATAGGGGGCGTCGGCGCGGTTGCGCAGGACCGTCTCCAGCAGCGACTCGCCCGCTTGCACCGGCCAGGTGCCGGAGCGGCCGTCGAGGCGGGCGGTGACCCGGCTGTGCTCGGCGGCGGCCAGGCCCGGGGGCGGGGCGGGGGCGGCCTCGTCGGCCACGTGGAAGATCTCCTCGTGGATCCGGGCGCGGTCCACGCCCAGGCCCCGCAGGGCCCGCTCGGCGCCCTGCACGAGCCCGTACGGGCCGCACAGGAACCAGCCGTCCACCGAGTCCACCGAACCCTCCGGGAGCAGCGCGGGCAGCAGGGCCGTCAGCCGCTCCTCGTCGAGCCGGCCGGAGGGCAGTCCGGCCTCCTGCTCCTCCCGGGAGAGGACCGTGACCAGCTGGAAGCGCTCCGGGTAGCGGTCCTTCAGGTCGGCGACCTCGTCCAGGAACATCACCGAGGAGGCCGTGCGGTCGGTGCGGACCAGGCAGAACCGGGCGGTGGGCTCGGCGGCGAGCAGGGTGGCCGCGATGGAGAGCACCGGGGTGATGCCGCTGCCGCCGGCGATCGCCGCGAAGTGGCCGGGGCGGGGCTCCAGGACGAAGCGCCCGGCGGGGACCATCACGTCCAGGACGTCCCCGGCGGCGATCTCCTTGTGGGCGTAGGTGGAGAAGGCGCCGCCCTCCACGAGCCGGACCCCGACCCGCAGGGCGGTCGGGCCCTCGGGGCCCGGGGCGGCCGAGCAGATCGAGTAGGTGCGCCGGACCTCGGTGCCGTCCCGGTCGGTGCGCAGGGTGAGGTGCTGGCCGGGGGCGTGCCGGTAGGCGGCCCGGAGCTCCGCGGGCACCGTGAAGGTGAGGGCCACCGCGTCCTCGGTGAGCCGGTCGACCGCCGCCACCGTCAGCGGGTGGAACGCGCCGTGGCGGACCGCAGCCATCTACAGCTCCTTGAAGTGGTCGAACGGTTCGCGGCAGGAGACGCAGCGCCGCAGTGCCTTGCAGGCGGTGGAGGAGAACCGGCTGAGCAGCTCGGTCTCGGTGGATCCGCAGTGCGGGCAGCGCACCGACAGCGACAGCGGGACCGGTCCGCCGGCGGCGTGCGGGCGGGGCGGGGCGATGCCGAACTCGGCGAGCTTGCGGCGCCCTTCGGTGGTGATGTCGTCGGTGGACCAGGCCGGGGAGAGCACGGTGCGGACCGTGACCTGCGGGATGCCGTGGTCCTGGAGGACCCGCTCGATGTCGGCGGCCATGGCCTCGATGGCGGGGCAGCCGGTGTAGGTGGGGGTCAGCTCGACCTCGGCGTGGCCGGGGCCGCGCATGTGGACCCCGCGGAGCACGCCGAGCTCGGTGAGGCTGAGGACGGGCAGCTCCGGGTCGGGCACGGAGCCCGCGAGGGCGGCCAGCTCCTCTTCGAGGCGGGTGGCGGTCACCACGTCGCCCCCGGGTGGCTGCGGTGCAGGTGCTGCATCTCGGCGAGCATCCGGCCGAAGGACTCGGTGTGCAGGCCCTCGCGGCCCGCGCCGGCGGCCCAGGCCCCGGTGCGGGGGCCGGTGGGCAGGGTGAGCCCGGCCTTCTCGACGACGGCGGTGACGGCGGCGAGCCAGTCCCGCTCCAGGGCCTCGGTGTCCACGGCCACGCCCTCCACCGGCCGGAACAGCTCCCCGGTGAACTTCCACAGGGCGTCGAGGCCGGCCTGCATGCGGCGGGAGCTCTCGGCGGTGCCGTCGCCGAGGCGCAGGGTCCACTGCTCGGCGTGGTCGCGGTGGTAGTCGGTCTCCTTGACCGCCTTGGCGGCCAGCGGGGCGAAGGGGCCGTCACCTGCGGCCAGCTCGCGGTGCAGCAGGTGCTGGTACACGGAGAAGTAGAGCTGGCGGGCGATGGTGTGGGCGAAGTCGCCGTTGGGCTGCTCGACCAGCTGGACGTTGCGGAACTCCCGCTCCTCGCGGAGGAAGGCGAGGGCGTCCTCGTCCCCCGCGAGGGAGAGCAGGACGCGGGCCTGACCGAGGAGGTCCAGGGCGATGTTGGCCAGGGCCACCTCCTCTTCCAGCACGGGGGCGTGCCCGGCCCACTCGCCGAGCCGCTGGGCGAGGACGAGGGCGTCGTCGCCCAGGGCGAGGGCGGCGGTGTTCACGGTGGTGGTCACAGGTGCCGCACCCCCTCGGGGATCTCGTAGAAGGTGGGGTGCCGGTAGGGCTTGTCGGCGGCGGGGTCGAAGAAGGGGTCCCGCTCGTCGGGGGAGGAGGCGGTGATCGCCGCGGAGGGCACCACCCACAGGGAGACGCCCTCGCTGCGGCGGGTGTAGAGGTCCCGGGCGTTGCGCAGGGCCATCTCGGCGTCGGGGGCGTGCAGGCTTCCCGCGTGCGTGTGGGACAGGCCCCGCCGGGAGCGGACGAACACCTCCCACAGCGGCCACGTCGACTGGCTCATGCCTTCACCCCTCCGTGCTTGCGGGCGTACTCGGCCGCCGCTTCCCTCACCCAGGCGCCCTCTTCGTGGGCCCTGCGGCGCTGTCCGATCCGCTGCTCGTTGCAGGGACCGTTGCCCTTGATGACCTCCCAGAACTCGGTCCAGTCGATCGGACCGAAGTCGTGCCGGCCGTGCTCCTCGTTCCACTTCAGGTGCGGGTCGGGGAGGGTCAGGCCGAGGGCCTCGGCCTGGGGTACCGCGATGTCCACGAACCGCTGGCGCAGTTCGTCGTTGGAGTGGCGCTTGATCTTCCAGGCCATGGACTGCGCCGAGTGCGCCGATTCGTCGTCCGGCGGGCCGAACATCATCAGCGAGGGCCACCACCAGCGGTCCACGGCGTCCTGGGCCATGGCGTGCTGGGCCTCGGTGCCCTTCGAGAGGGCCATCAGCAGCTCGAAGCCCTGCCGCTGGTGGAATGACTCCTCCTTGCAGATGCGGACCATGGCGCGGGCGTAGGGCCCGTACGAGCAGCGGCAGATCGGGACCTGGTTGGTGATCGCCGCGCCGTCCACCAGCCACCCGATGGCGCCGACATCGGCCCAGGTCAGGGTGGGGTAGTTGAAGATCGAGGAGTACTTCTGCTTCCCCGAGTGGAGCTTGTCGAGGAGCTCGTCGCGGCTGGTGCCGAGGGTCTCGGCGGCGCTGTAGAGGTACAGGCCGTGGCCCGCCTCGTCCTGGACCTTGGCCATCAGGATGGCCTTGCGGCGCAGCGAGGGCGCCCGGGTGATCCAGTTGGCCTCGGGCTGCATGCCGATGATCTCGGAGTGGGCGTGTTGGGCCATCTGGCGGACCAGGGTGGCGCGGTACTCCTCGGGCATCCAGTCCCGGGGCTCCACGCGCTCGTCGGCCGCCACGGCCGCGTCGAAGGCCGCGACGAGCGCCGGGTCCGGCACCCGTCCGGCCACCGCGTCCTGGGTCACTGCCGTCATCCTGGCCCCCTGCCGCTTCCTGTCGGTCCGCTCTGTCCGCTGTGGTCCCGCTGTGTTCCGATCACCGCCGGGGGCTCCCGACCGATCGTTCGGTCCACGCTCTTCAATGGTGAGACGGCGGCCCGTAGGGTGTCAACCTCTGTGGACAACCCGGTGGACGGCCGAGGAGCGGGGCGGGATGGATTCGAACGAGCACGGGGCCCCGCGCGCCCCCGGGATCGCCGGGCTCTCCCGGCCCGGGCGGATCGCCGCGGCCCTGGCCCTGGGGCTGGTCACCGTCGGTGCCTGCTGGCACCTGTCGATGGTGTTCCTGCACGTCGCGCCCTCGAACCAGCTCACCAAGGAGCACGCCGCGACGGTCGACGCGTGGATCTATCCCGAGTTCGAGCAGAACTGGAAGCTCTTCGCCCCCAATCCGCTCCAGCAGAACATCGCCGTCGAGGTCCGCGCCCAGATCCGCGGCGCCGACGGCGACCGGATCACCACCGGCTGGCGCGACCTGTCCGCCGAGGACGGGGCCGACATCCGCCACAACCCGCTCCCCAGCCACGTCCACCAGAACGAGCTCCGGCGCGCCTGGGACTTCTTCACCGGCTCCCACGACGACCGGAACCGGGCCACGGGCGAGCGCGGCGAACTCTCCGAGTCCTACCTGAAGCGGATCGTCGTCCGCCGCATCGACCAGCGCCCCGCCGCGGGCTTCCCCGAAGGGGAGCTGCTGCGCGTGCAGGTGCGCTCCGCCACCCGCTCGGTCCCCGCCCCCGAGTGGAGCGACGAGAAGACCGACACGCAGACCTACTACCGCGAGCTGCCCTGGTGGAGCGTCACGGAGGCAGCCCGATGAGCACGAGCACCGGCACGAGCGACGTCGGGAACGCCGGCGGGAACACCGGCGGCGGCAACGGCACGGGCGGGGGCCCGGGCCCCCGCGCGCGGGTCGCCGAACCGCTCTCCGCCCGGGCCGCGACCGCCCTCCGGAAGATCACCGCGCACGCCCTGGGTCCCTATCAGAGCGCGGTGGTGCGGATCGGCTTCGCCGGGGTCTGGCTCCTGTTCCTGCTCCGCGAGTTCCCGCACCGGCACGAGCTCTACGGGCCGGACGGCCCCTGGAGCTTCGAACTGGCGGAGCGGCTGATCGCCACGAACAACGCCTTCACCGTGCTGCTGTGGGGCTCAGGCGGGCTCTGGTTCGAGCTGGTCTACCTGCTCTCCGTGGTCTCCTCCGCGCTGCTCGCCCTGGGCTGGCGGACCCGCGCCACCTCGGTGTTCTTCATGATCGGCGTGCTGTCCCTGCAGAACCGCTCCGTGTTCATGGGCGACGGCGGCGACAACGTCATCCACCTGATGGCCGTCTACCTGGTCTTCACCCGCTGCGCCCAGGTCTGGTCCCTGGACTCCCGCAGGCCCCGCCCGGAGGGCGGCCGCGACGTCACGGGCCCCGTGCTCTGGCTGGTGCTGGGCGCCGTCCTCGCCGTGACCTGGGCGAAGGAGGCCACCAGCGGGGCGCTGCTGCTGCTCTTCACCGCCCTGTGGACCGCGCACGGCGTGGCCTGGGCGGTCGTGCGGAGGGATCCGCGGGGCGAGGCGCGGGCCCTGTGCGAGGTGGTCGGCAACCTCGTCCACAACGCCGCGATGCTGATCGTCATGGCCGAGGTCTGCCTGATCTACGCCACGGCGGGCTGGTACAAGGTGCAGGGCTCCCGCTGGCAGGACGGGACCGCGCTCTACTACCCGCTGAACCTCGACTACTTCTCCCCCTGGCCCGCGCTGTCCGGGCTGCTCGGGTCCAGTGCCCTGCTGGTGCTGCTGCTGTCGTACGGCACGGTGGTGGTCCAGGTGGCCTTCCCGTTCACGCTCTTCAACCGCCGGGTCAAGAACGTGCTCCTGGCCGTGATGATGCTGGAGCACGCCGGGATCGCGGTCCTGCTCGGACTGCCCTTCTTCTCCCTGGCGATGATCGCGGCCGACGCGGTCTTCCTGCCCACCGCCTTCCTGGTGTGGCTGGGAGGCCTGGCCCACCGCCTGCCGTTCCCGCGCCGCGCCCGGCCCGCCCCGGCGGACACCCGCTCCGGCGCGGGCCCCGACGAGGGCTCCGGGCCGGACGCGGAGGGGCCCGGGGAGCCCGTACCGGTGCCGGTGGGAGCGGTGCCCGGACCGGCGCGCGCGGCGGAGGACACGGCGCCCGGCACGGCCGGGCGCCCGGAGGCCGGTGCGGCCGGTCCCGCGGGGGAGCTCCCCGGGGACCGACCGGACGCTCAGCCCTTGCGGTAGAGGCGGGCGTCCTCGGCGGCGGCGAGGACGGCGGCCATGTCCCCGCCCACCGAGGCCGTCAGCACGATGGCCACGGCGCCCTCCAGGAAGGGGGCGTCCACGATCCGGGTGTCCCCGGGGAGGCCGCCGTCCGGGTCGCCGAGCAGGGCCTGCACGGTGAGAACGGCCGAGCCCATGTCGCAGAGCACCGCCACGCCCGCGCCCCCGTCCACCCGGGCCGCGGCGGCCCGGACCAGCTCGGCGCTGGTGCCGACGGAGCCGTCCGCGGTACCGCCCGCGGGGACCACGGCGGCGGGTTCGGCGGAGCCGAGGAGGGCCAGGGCCAGCTCCGCGGTGGACTCGGCGACCGCCTTGCTGTGCGAGACGAGGACCACGCCCACCCGACCGGCGGAGCCGCCGGAGACACCGGGAGCGGCGGGGGCCGTCGACGTGGTGGGCGGAGTCTCGCGGGCCGGGGCCGGAGCGGGCTCCGGGATGGCCGCCGGGGCGGGCGGCTCCTCCTCCGGGCCGGCGTCCACGGCCGTGCGGAGGGCCTCCACGAGCAGGGCCAAGGAGTTGGCCCCCGCGTCCTGGTGCCCGATGCTCCGCTCGCCCAGGTAGCTGGCCCGGCCCTTGCGGGCCTGGAGGGGTCCGGTGGCGTCGGCCCCGGACCGGGCTTCGGCCACGGCCAGGTCCAGGGCCTCGCGGAGCGGCAGTCCTTCCCCCGAGGCCGTGGTCAGGGCGGTCACGGCCGGGTCGAGGGCGTCCACCATGGTGGCGTCGCCCGGCTCGGCCCCGCCCAGCCGCCGCACCGAGCGCAGGCCCGCCGTCAGGGCCTCGGCCAGGGCCGCGAGGCTGACCGCCGGGTCCTCGCCGAGCACCTTGCCGGTGCGGCGCAGGGTGGTCCCGAACAGCGGGCCCGAGGCCCCGCCGACGGTGTTCGTGAGGGTGTTGCCGGCCAGGGTGAGCAGTGCCCCGGGGGTCCGGGGGTCGGCCTCCGCCACCGCGGCGCGGACGGCGCCGAAGCCGCGGACCAGGTTGGCCCCGTGGTCGCCGTCGCCGATGACGGCGTCGAGTTCGGTGAGGCGGGCGCCGTCCCGCCGGACCAGCCGGTCCGCCTCGGCGAGCCAGCGGCGGAAGTAGGCGGCGTCGAGCACGGCCGCCCCGGATCCGGCGTCGGCGGGGAGGGCGGGGGTGGGCGTCATGGGGGTCCTCCGGAAGGGGAGAGGTGCGGGCGAGGGAGGGGGAGGGAGCCGGGGAGGGCGGGGGTCAGAGGCCCCAGCGGAGCGCGGGGGTGTCCACGGGGGCGTCCCAGAGGCGCAGCAGCTCCTCGTCGGCCCGACACAGGGTGAAGGTGCAGCCCGCCATGTCCAGGCTGGTGACGTAGTTGCCGACGAGGCTGCGGGCCACCCTGACCCCGCGCTCGTCCAGCACCCGCTGGGCCTCGGCGCGCATCACGTACAGCTCGGCCGGCGGGGTCCCGCCCAGGCCGTTGACCAGCAGGATCACCGGGTCGCCCGCGTACTCGGGGAGGTCGTCGAGGACGGCGTCGAGGAGGGTACGGGCGGTGTCGGCGGCCGTCATCAGGGTGCGCCGCTCACGGCCGGGCTCGCCGTGGATGCCGATGCCCAGCTCGATCTCGTCCTCGCCCAGCTCGAAGTTGGGGCTGCCCTTGGCGGGGGTGGTGCAGGAGCTGAGGGCCACGCCGTAACTGCGCGAGCGCTCGACCACCTTGCGGGCCACCGCCGCCACCTCGGCCAGCGGGGCACCCTCCTCGGCCCGGGCCCCCGCGATCTTCTCCACGAAGAGGGTGGCGCCGGTGCCGCGGCGACCGGGGCCGGGGGCGTCCGCGGCCACGGCCACGTCGTCGTCCACGAGGACCCGGGCCACGGCGACGCCCTCGTCCTCGGCGTCCTCGGCGGCCATCGTGAAGTTCAGGACGTCGCCGGTGTAGTTCTTGACGATGTGCAGCACTCCGGCGCCGCGGTCCACGGCGACGGTGGCCCGGGCGATGACGTCGGGCACCGGGGAGGTGAACACCGGGCCGGCCACCGCGCCGGCGAGCATGCCGCGGCCCACGAAGCCCGCGTGCAGGGGCTCGTGGCCGCTGCCGCCGCCGGAGAGCAGGGCCACGGTGCCCGCGGCGGGTCCCTCGGCCCGCGTCACGATGCCGTCCTCCGGCAGCACGGCGAGCTCGGGGTGCGCGGCGGCCATGCCGCGCAGGGCGTCGGCGACCACGGACTCGGGGGAGTTGATGAGCTTCTTCACGGAAGTCCTTCGGTTCGGGACGGACGGGGATGCCGGACAGGAGGGCCGCCGGGCCGCCGGACGGGACGCGGTGCGCGGCGGCGGGCGCCGACGGGGATCGAGGGGGGCGAGGGGGATCGGGGGCGCGGAAGGGTGGGAAGGGCACGGGCCGGCACGGGCGGGCGCCGGCGGGGAACGACGCGCGTCCCCCGCTCCGACGGAACCGCACGCACCGCGCCGACGACGACACGGCACGCGGGGAATCCGCCGGTGATCGGCCGGTCCGGGGGACGGCCCGGGGACGGCGCGGACACCGCGTACGGGCCCGCCGGGTGCGGAGGGTCCGGTCCGCGGATTCCGTTGCGCAGGGCCGAGGTTAGTGCCCGGGAGGCGGCCCGGGGGTCGGGACCTTGGTCACCGAACACCTCACTTACGGCCCTCTCGCGGTGCCGTCGGCCCGTGGTCGGATGAAGGCCGCGGCGGCCCACCGAACGGCCCGGCGACGGGCTCGCCGACGGGCCCACCCATGGGCTCGCCGGCCGGTCCGCCCACCGGCCCGGCCGCGGCCCGCGCCGTGGTCCGACGACCCGTCCGGTCCGTCCGGCCGCGGGTCCGAGGGCCCGTCCGGTCGCGTCGACGGCCGGCCCTCGGACCCGGGCCGGTCGTGCCGGCGGACGGTCCGTCCGGCCGTGCCCCGCGATCGGCCCGGTCCCGCCGCGCCCCCCTTCCCGTCCACCGGAGGAGTCCCCGTGAACACCCACGCCCCCACCCCGCGCCTGCTCATCAGCCCCCCGAAGTACGTGCAGGGCGCGGGGGCGATGCACTCCCTGGGGGAACACGTCGCGCAGCTCGGCGAGCACGCGCTCGTGCTCGCCGACCGCGGGGTGTGGGGCTTCGTGGACGAGACCGTCACCGCCTCGCTGGCCGCCGCCGGGGTCAAGCTCACCAAGGAGGTGTTCGGCGGGCTGTGCACCGGGCGCGAGATCGACCGGATCACCGCCGTGGCCCGGGAGGCGGGGGCCGACGTGGTCGTCGGCATCGGCGGCGGCACCGCCATCGACACCGCCAAGGCCGTCGGGCACGCCCGCGGGGAGATCGCTGTGGTCAGCGCCCCCACGGTGGCCTCCACCGACGCCCCGACCAGCGCCCTGGCCGTGGTCTACACGGAGGAGGGGGCCTTCGAGCGGTACGCCTTCTTCCGCCGCAACCCGAACCTCGTGCTGGTGGACACCTCCTACGTGGCCCAGGCCCCCGCCCGCTTCATCGTCTCCGGCATGGGGGACGCCCTGGCCACCTGGTACGAGGCCCGGGTCTGCGTGGCCGCGCACCGCACCGCGATGGCCGGCGGACTGGCCACCGGGGCCTCGCTGAGCCTGGCCCGGCTGTGCTGGGAGACCCTGATGGAGTACGGCCCGCAGGCCCGGGTCGCCGCCGAGCGGCACGTGGTGACCCCGGCCCTGGAGAAGGTGGTGGAGGCCAACACCCTGCTGTCCGGGCTCGGGTTCGAGAGCTGCGGCCTGGCCGCCGCGCACGGCGTCCACAACGGTCTGACGGTCTCCCACCGCACCCACGGGATGATGCACGGCGAGAAGGTCAACCTGGGCACCCTGACCCAGCTGGTGCTGGAGGGGGCAGGCACCGAGGAGCTGGACACCTACCTGCGGTTCAGCCGGGCGGTGGGGCTGCCGACCACCCTCGCCGGGATCGGTCTGGCCGACCCGGAGCGGGAGGAGCTGCTGGCGATCGGGCGGGCGGCCACCGCCGCCGGCGAGACCACCCACAACATGCCCTTCGAGGTGACGGCGGAGACGGTGGCCGACGCCCTGCTGGCCGGGGACTCCTACGCCCGTGCCTTCGAGGCCCGCTGCGGGTCCTGAGCGGGCCTCCCGGCGGGGCGGGCGGGGCTGCCGACCGGCCCGCCGGGGCGGGGCCGCGGCCGTGCGGGGCGCGGCCCCCGGGGCTCGTACGCTGGGGGGATGAACGCACACGGTGACGGCCGGGAGGGCCGGGGCGGCCCCGGTACGGGGACGGACGGGGGCGCGGCCCTCGCGGAGACCGTCCTGGCCTGGCGGGAGACCGCGGCCTCCGGCGCCGTGCTGCTGGACGGCTTCCACGCCCTCAAGCACGCGCTGCGGTTCGGGGCGCGGGTGGAGCTCGGGCTCACGGACGACGCCGCGGCCCTCCGGGAGCTGGCGGCGGAGCTGGCCCCGGACGTGTCCGGGCCGGTGGCGGAGCTGGTCCGCGAGGTGCCCTCGCAGGTGCTGCACGAGCTGCTGTTGCGGGTGCACCCGACCGGTACGGCGGCGCTGGCGGCCCGCCGGGACCGGGCGGAGAACCTGGCCCTGCTCCACCGCACGCCGCGGCCGGCGCCCGTGGTCGTCCTGGACAACCCGCGCAACCTCGGCAACGTCGGGGCGGTGGTGCGGCTCGCGGCCGGTTTCGGGGCCACCGGGGTGGTCACCACCGGGGACCTCGACCCCTGGCACCCGCACGTGGTCCGGGCCGGCGCGGGGCTGCACTACGCGACCGCCGTGGAGCGGGTGCCCCTCGCCGAGCTGCCGCCGGGGCCCCTCTTCGCGCTGGACCCCGAGGGCGCGGACATCCGCTCCTTCGAGCTGCCCGACGGGGCCGTGCTGGCCTTCGGCTCCGAGCGGCACGGGATCTCGCCGGAGCTGCGGGCCCGGGCGGACCACCTGGTCTCCCTGCCGATGCGCCCGCAGGTCTCCAGCTACAACCTGGCCACCAGTGTGGCCATGGCGCTCTTCCACTGGGGAGGCCCGGCCCCGGCCGGGCCGGACCTCCCCTGAGGATCCGTCAGGCTCCTTACGCCTGGCGGCGCACCTCCACCATCCGGAAGCGGTTCGCCACGAACGCCGCGTCGCACAGGGCGGCGTTGGCGGCCGGGTTGCCCCCGGAGCCGTGGAAATCGGAGAAGGCGGCGGTCTGGTTCACGAAGACCCCGCCGGTGAGGTTGAGCGAGAGCTGCGCCGACTCGTCGAGGCAGACCTCCTCCACGGCCCGTTCGGTGTCCGCCGAGGTGGTGTACGCGCCGACGGTCATGGCGCCCTTCTCGCGGACGGTGCGGCGCAGCAGCTCCAGGCCGTCCGCGGTGGAGTCCACGGCGACGGCGAAGGCCACCGGGCCGAAGCACTCGGTGAGGTAGGCGGCGGCGTCGTCGGGCTTGGCGGCGTCCAGCTTGACCAGCACCGGGGTGCGGACCACTGCGTCGGGGAACTCCGGGTTGGGCACGGCGCGGGAGGCCAGGGCGACCTCGCCCAGCCGGCCCGCGGCCTCCAGGCGCTCCTTGACCCCCGGGTTGACCAGGGCGCCCAGCAGGGCGTTGGCGCGGGCGTCGTCGCCGAGGAGCTTCTCCACGGCGCCGGCCAGGTCGGCGGTGAACTCGTCGTAGCTCTTGTGGCCGGCGTCGGTGGCGATGCCCTCGCGGGGCACGAGGAGGTTCTGCGGGGTGGTGCACATCTGGCCGCTGTACAGGGAGAGCGAGAAGGCCAGGTTGGAGAGCATGCCACGGTAGTCGTCGGTGGAGTCGACGAGGACGGTGTTGACGCCGGCCTTCTCCGTGTACACCTGCGCCTGGCGGGCGTTGACCTCCAGCCAGTCGCCGAACTCGGTGGAGCCGGTGTAGTCGATGATCCGGACCTCGGGGCGCAGGGCGAGGGTTTTGGCGATGCCCTCGCCGGGGCGCTCGGTGGCGAGCGCGACCAGGTTGGGGTCGAAGCCGGCCTCGGCGAGCACCTCGCGGGCCACCCGCACGGTCAGCGCCAGCGGGAGCACGGCCCGGGGGTGCGGCTTGACCAGGACGGCGTTGCCGGTGGCCAGGGAGGCGAAGATGCCGGGGTAGCCGTTCCAGGTGGGGAAGGTGTTGCAGCCGATGACCAGGGCGACGCCGCGGGGCGCGGCGGTGAAGGTCTTGTCCAGGCGGAGCGGGTCCTTCTTGCCCTGGGGCTTGGACCACTCGGTGCTCTCGGGGACGCGGGTCTGCTCGCGGTAGGCGTAGGCCACGGCCTCCAGGCCGCGGTCCTGGGCGTGCGGGCCGCCCGCCTGGAAGGCCATCATGAAGGCCTGGCCGCTGGTGTGCATGACGGCGTGGGCGAACTCGTGGGTGCGGGCGGCGATGCGGGCCAGGATCTCGATGGAGACGAGGGCGCGGACCTCCGGTCCGGCGTCGCGCCAAGCGGCCATGCCGGCCTTCATCGCGGGGAGCAGGACCTCGGGGTCGACGTGCGGGTACTCGACGCCCAGCTCGGGTCCGAAGGGGGAGACCTCGCCGCCGGTCCAGCCGTCCGTGCCGGGCTGTCCGAGGTCGATCCGGGTGCCGCGGACGGCCTCGTGGGCGGCGAGCCCGTCGGCCGGGGCGGTCTCGCCGTAGGCCTTGGGGTGTTCCGGGTGCGGGGACCAGTAGGCGCGGGTACGGATGGCCTCCAGTGCCTGGTCGAGCACGGGGCGGTGCTTCTCGGACAGCTGGGGGACGGTGAGCTCGGCGGCCATCAGGGACCAACTCCTCGTTGAGCCGGGCGGGTTCGCGCTGGAACGGTCGGGTGCGTGACCCCCGGCCCCCGGGCCGGTCCGGACCGGGATCGGGCAAGGGCGGGGTCGGCGGAGCAGACTGGAGCTAGAGTAACCGAACGATCGGTCGGGACAAGAGGGCCCGGCGAGGTCGGTGGACAATCCATGCGGGAGGATCGGGGTCATGACAGGAATCGAGCGCTCCCGGACCGTGGCGGTCATCGGCGCCGGAACCATGGGCCAGGGCATCGCCCAGGTCGCCCTCCTCGCGGGTCACCACGTGCTCCTCTACGACGCGGCCCCCGGCCGGGCCGGGACCGGCGTGGGCGAGGTGACCGCCCGCGTGGAGCGGCTCGTCGCCAAGGGCCGGCTGGACCACGCCGAGGCCGCGGCCGCCACGGCCCGGATCGGGGCGGCGGCCGAGCTCGCCGAGCTCTCCGGCGCCGGCCTGGTGATCGAGGCGGTGGTCGAGGACGTCACCGCCAAGCAGGAGCTCTTCCGGGCCCTGGAGGCGGTGGTCCCCGCGGACTGCCTGCTGGCCACCAACACCTCCTCCCTCTCCGTGACGGAGCTGGGCGCGGTGCTCCGGCACCCGGACCGCTTCCTCGGCCTGCACTTCTTCAACCCGGCCCCGCTGCTGCCGCTGGTCGAGGTGGTCTCCGGGGCCGCCACCGCCCCCGCGGCCGCGGACCGGGCCGTGGAGACGGTGCTCGGCTGGGGCAAGACCCCCGTGCGCTGCGCCGACACCCCCGGTTTCATCGTCAACCGCATCGCCCGCCCCTTCTACGCGGAGGCCTTCGCCGTCCTGGAGGAGCGGGGCGCCGACCCGGCCACCATCGACGCCGTGCTGCGCGAGAGCGGCGGCTTCCGGATGGGCCCCTTCGAGCTCACCGACCTGATCGGCCAGGACGTCAACGAGGCCGTGACCCGCTCGGTATGGGAGTCCTTCTTCCGCAGCCCGAAGTTCCTGCCCTCGCTGGCCCAGCGGCGGCTGGTGCAGTCCGGCCGGCTCGGCCGCAAGTCCGGCTCCGGCTGGTACGCGCACGGGCCCGGCGAGCCGGCCCCGGAGCCGCACACGGCCGCGCCCGAGGAGGCCCCCGCCGAGGTCACCGTCGTCGGCGACCTCGGTCCGGCCGCCGCGCTCGTGGAGCTGATGGAGGAGGCGGGCGTCAAGGTCGAGCGGGTCGGCACCGGCGGCCCGTACATCCAGCTCCCCGGCGAGGGGCAGCTCGTCCTCGCCGACGGCAAGACCTCGGTGGAGTTCACCGACGTCGTCTACTTCGACCTGGCCCTCGACTACCGAGGCGCGGGCCGGATCGCCCTCTCCGCGTCCGAGGACACCGGCGAGCGGACCCTCGCGGAGGCCGTCGGCCTCTTCCAGAAGCTCGGCAAGAAGGTCAGCGTCATCGGGGACGTCCCCGGCATGATCGTGGCCCGGACCGTCGCCATGCTGATCGACCTGGCCGCGGACGCCGTGGCCAAGGGCGCCGCGAGCCGCGCCGACATCGACACCGCCATGCGGCTCGGCGTGAACTACCCCCTCGGACCCGGCGAATGGCACGACCGGCTGGGCCCCGACTGGGCCTACGACCTCCTCCACCACCTCGACGAACGCTGTCCCGGCGGCCGGTACGCGCCCTCCCTGGCGCTGTTCCGGCTGGGCTACGCGGGCGACGGAACGGCGGAAGCGGAAGAGGAAGGCGACGGGGCATGACCACCACCCCCAGGCGGGACACCTACACCCCCGAGACCCTGCTCGGGGTGGCCGTGCGGGTCTTCAACGAACGCGGCTACGACGGCACCTCCATGGAGCACCTGTCCAAGGCCGCCGGGATCTCCAAGTCCTCGATCTACCACCACGTCGCGGGCAAGGAGGAACTGCTCCGGCGGGCCGTGACCCGCGCCCTCGACGGCCTCTTCGCCATCCTCGACGAGCCCGGGGCCGCGAGCGGCCGGGCCGTGGACCGGGTCGAGCACGTCACCCGCCGCACCGTGGAGGTGCTCGTCGCGGAGCTGCCCTACGTGACCCTGCTGCTGCGGGTCCGCGGCAACACGCGCACCGAGCGGTGGGCCCTGGAGCGCCGCCGCGAGTTCGACCACCGGGTCGCGGACCTGCTCGGGGCCGCCGTCGCCGACGGCGACCTCCGCTCCGACGTGGACATCCGGCTCGCCACCCGGCTCCTCTTCGGCATGGTCAACTCGCTCGTCGAGTGGTACCGGCCGCACTCCGACACGGGGGCCGACCCCGAGGCCGTGGCCGAGGCCGTGGCGCGGCTGGCCTTCGACGGACTGCGGGCGCCCCGGCCCGACGCCTGAGCCGGCCGCGGGCCCGATCGCCCGCCCGTACGGCCGCCTCCGCGCGCTCCGTCCCGTGCCCGTCCCCGTGCCCGTCCCGGTCCGCCGGGGCGGGCACGCGCGCGTCGCGCCCCGGCCCGCTGCCCCCTCCGGGGCGGCCCGGAGCCCGTACGTCACTCCCGGGACAGCTCCGGGGCCTCCTGCGGATCCGCCGCCAGGTCGGTCTCCTCGAAGACCAACAGGGTCCGGGTGGACAGCACCTCGGGAATGGACTGCAGCCGGGTCAGCACCAGCTCCCGCAGGGTCCGGTTGTCCGGGGTGTGCACCAACAACAGCACGTCGAAATCCCCGCTGACCAGCGCGATGTGCGCCGCCCCCGGCAGCTCCCGGAGCTTCTCCCGGACCGTCCGCCAGGAGTTCTGCACGATCTTCAGCGTGATGTACGCCGAGGCCCCCTGCCCGGCCCGCTCGTGGTCCACCCGCGCCGTGAACCCGCGGATCACCCCGTCGTCGAGCAGCCGGTTGATCCGGGCGTAGGCGTTGGCGCGCGAGACGTGCACCTGCTCGGCCACCGAACGTATCGAGGCCCGGCCGTCCGACTGGAGCAGTCGGAGGATCGAGCGGTCGATGGGGTCCAGGGGGCGCGGCGGGACGACGGGCGGCGCGGCCGGAGCGGGAGCCGCCGCGGCCGCCCCCGCCCCCATCGCGGCCATTTGTTCATCTGCCATTGCCCCCGGCCTCCCTCGTCTGGACGTCCTGCACCCATCTCAGGCTGTGGATATCCGAATGTCCACAGCCTCATGCCGCCTGTAGCCAAAATGCGTCCCCCACCGAACAATCGGTAGGTGAGGCGCCTCACACACGCGCCGACCTGCCCGCTTCCCACGAGGAGGTGTACGCCGCCATGACGGTCCAAGAGCTGCCCGGTGCCGGAGCGGACTACCGTCCCACCCCGCCGCCCGCCTGGAGGCCCCGCACGGACCCCGCGCCGCTGCTCCCGGACCCCGAGCCCCACCGGGTCCTCGGCACCCCCGCGGCGGAACACCTCGACCCCGTGCTGATGCGGCGGCTCTACGCCGAGCTGGTCCGCGGCCGCCGCTACAACGCCCAGGCCACCGCCCTCACCCGGCAGGGACGGCTCGCCGTCTACCCCTCCACGGTCGGCCAGGAAGCCTGCGAGATCGCCGCCGCCGCGGTGCTCCAGGAGCAGGACTGGCTCTTCCCCAGCTACCGCGACACCCTCGCGGCCGTGGCCCGCGGCCTGGACCCGGTCCAGGCCCTCACCCTGCTGCGCGGGGACTGGCACACCGGCTACGACCCCCGCGAGCACCGCATCGCCCCGCTCAGCACCCCCCTCGCCACCCAGCTGCCGCACGCCGTGGGCCTGGCCCACGCGGCCCGCCTCAAGGGCGACGAGGTCGTGGCCCTCGCCCTGGTCGGCGACGGCGGCACCAGCGAGGGCGACTTCCACGAGGCCCTGAACTTCGCCGCCGTGTGGAAGGCCCCCGTGGTCTTCCTGGTGCAGAACAACGGCTTCGCCATCTCCGTCCCGCTGGCCAAGCAGACCGCCGCGCCCTCCCTGGCCCACAAGGCCGTGGGCTACGGCATGCCGGGCCGCCTGGTCGACGGGAACGACGTCGCCGCCGTCCACGAGGTCCTCTCCGAGGCCGTCCGCACCGCCCGCGCCGGCGGCGGACCCACCCTCGTCGAGGCGGTCACCTACCGCATGGACGCGCACACCAACGCCGACGACGCCACCCGCTACCGCACCGACGCCGAGGTGGAGGCCTGGCGGGCCCACGACCCGATCCGGCTCCTGGAGCGCGAGCTCACCGCCCGCGGCATCCTCGACGAGGCGGGCGTCGCCGAGGCCAAGGAGGCCGCCGAGACCATGGCCGCCGCCCTGCGCGACAGCATGAACGCCGACCCGGTCCTCGACCCGATGGACCTCTTCACGCACGTCTACGCGGAACAGACCGGCCAGCTGCGCGAGCAGGCCGCCCTCCTCCGCTCCGAACTGGAAGCGGAGGCCGAGTGATGGCCGCCACGGCTACCGCCGCCAAGCCCGCCACCATGGCCCAGGCCCTCAACCGGGCCCTGCGCGACGCCATGGCCGAGGACCCGACCGTCCACCTGATGGGCGAGGACATCGGCGCCCTCGGCGGGGTCTTCCGCATCACCGACGGACTCACGAAGGAGTTCGGCGAGGACCGCTGCACCGACACCCCGCTGGCCGAGGCCGGCATCCTCGGCACCGCCGTGGGCATGGCCATGTACGGGCTGCGGCCCGTGGTCGAGATGCAGTTCGACGCCTTCGCCTACCCGGCCTTCGAGCAGCTCTTCAGCCACGTCGCGAAGATGCGCAACCGCACCCGCGGGGCCATGCCCCTGCCGATCACCATCCGGGTGCCCTACGGCGGCGGCATCGGCGGCGTGGAGCACCACAGCGATTCCTCCGAGGCGTACTACATGGCCACCCCCGGCCTGCACGTGGTCACCCCGGCCACCGTGGAGGACGCCTACGGCCTGCTGCGCGCCTCCATCGCCTCCGACGACCCCGTCGTCTTCCTGGAGCCCAAGCGGCTGTACTGGTCCAAGGCGGACTGGAACCCCGCGGCACCCGCCGCGGTGGAGCCGGTGGGCCGCGCGGTGGTCCGCCGCCCCGGCACCTCCGCCACCCTGATCACCTACGGCCCCTCCCTGCCGGTCTGCCTGGAGGCCGCCGAGGCCGCCCGCGAGGAGGGCTGGGACCTGGAGGTCGTGGACCTCCGCTCCCTGGTCCCCTTCGACGAGGAGACCGTCGCCGCCTCCGTCCGCCGCACCGGCCGCGCCGTCGTGGTCCACGAGTCCACCGGCTTCGGGGGCCCCGGCGGCGAGATCGCGGCCCGGATCACCGAGCGTTGCTTCCACCACCTGCACGCCCCGGTGCTGCGGGTCGCGGGCTTCGACATCCCGTACCCGCCGCCGATGCTGGAGAAGCACCACCTGCCGGGCGTGGACCGGGTCCTGGACGCCGTGGCCCGCCTGCAGTGGGAGAACTGATGCCCCAGGTACTGGAGTTCAAGCTGCCCGACCTCGGTGAGGGGCTGACCGAGGCCGAGATCGTCCGCTGGCTGGTGAACGTGGGCGACGTGGTCGCCGTGGACCAGCCGGTGGTCGAGGTGGAGACCGCCAAGGCCATGGTCGAGGTGCCCTGCCCGTACGGCGGCGTCGTGACGGCCCGCTTCGGCGAGGAGGGCACCGAGCTGCCCGTGGGCTCCCCGCTGATCACGGTGGCCGTGGGCTCCGCCGCCGGCGCCGCCATGGCCGCCGGCGAGCAGACCGCCGCGGCGGAGGCCGAGACCGGCTCCGGGAACGTCCTCGTGGGCTACGGCACCGACCACTCCCGCCCGGCCCGGCGCCGTCGGATCCGGCCGCAGGCCGCCGCGCCCGCGCCGGTCCCCCCGGCCGCCGCCCCTGCCCCGGCGCCCGTGGCCGTGGTGCCCGCGGGTCCCGTGCCGGTGATCTCCCCGCTGGTGCGGAAGCTGGCCCGGGACCACGGGGTGGACCTGCGCGCGCTGACCGGCACCGGCCCCGAGGGGCTGATCCTGCGGGCCGACGTCGAGCGGGCCCTCGCCGAGGCCGCCGCCCCGGTCGCCCCCGCCGCTTCGCCCGCCGCCCCGACCCCGGCCACCGCCGAGCGGATCCCGCTCAAGGGCCTGCGCGGGGCCGTCGCGGACAAGCTCTCCCGCAGCCGCCGCGAGATCCCCGACGCCACCTGCTGGGTGGACGCGGACGCCACGGAGCTGATGGCCGCCCGCGCCGCCATGAACGCCGCCGGCGGACCCAAGATCTCCGTGCTCGCCCTGCTGGCCCGGATCTGCACGGCCGCCCTGGCCCGCCACCCGGAGCTCAACTCCACCGTGGACACCGAGGCCCGCGAGATCGTCCGGCTGCCCTCGGTGCACCTGGGCTTCGCCGCGCAGACCGAACGGGGCCTGGTGGTCCCGGTGGTCCGGGACGCCGACCGGCTCAGCCCGGAGGGCCTCTCGGCCGAGTTCGCCCGGCTCACGGAGCTGGCCCGGACCGGCAAGTTGGCCCCGGCCGACCTGACCGGCGGCACCTTCACCCTGAACAACTACGGGGTGTTCGGCGTGGACGGCTCCACCCCGATCCTGAACCACCCCGAGGCCGCCATGCTCGGCGTCGGGCGGATCGTCCCCAAGCCCTGGGTCCACCAAGGCGAACTGGCCGTCCGTCAGGTGGTGCAGCTCTCCTTCACCTTCGACCACCGCGTCTGCGACGGCACCGCCGGCGGCTTCCTGCGCTACGTGGCCGACTGCGTGGAGAACCCGGCGGTCCTGCTCCGCACCCTCTGAGCCGATCCGGATCGCGCCGGTGCCCTCCTCCCCCCACGCCGACGGGGAGGAGGGCACCGGCGCTCCCGCCGCGCTCAGAAGGTGAGCAGCACCTTGCCCACGTGGGTGCTCGCCTCCACGATCCGGTGCGCCTCGGCGGCCTCGGTGACGGGCAGCCGCGCGTGCACCACCGGCCGGACCCGGCCCGCCTCGATCAGCGGCCAGACGTGCTCGCGGACCCCGGCCACGATCGCGGCCTTCTCGTCCAGGGGACGGGAGCGCAGGGTGGTGGCGGTGACGGCGGCCCGCTTGGCGAGCAGGGCGCCCAGGTTCAGTTCGGCCTTGCGTCCGCCCTGGAGCCCGATGACGGCCAGCCGGCCGTTCACGGCCAGCGCGCGGATGTTCCGGTCCAGGTACTTGGCGCCCATGATGTCCAGGATCACGTCCGCCCCGGCCCCGTCCGTGGCCTTCTCCAGCTCGGCCACGAAGTCCTGCTCGCGGTAGTCGATCAGGATGTCGGCGCCCAGCTCCGCGCAGCGGGCCAGTTTCTCCGGGCCGCCCGCGGTGACGGCCACCCGGGCCCCGACGGCCTTCGCCAGCTGGACGGCCATGGTGCCGATGCCACTGGCCCCGCCGTGCACGAGGAAGGTCTCGGCGGGCCGCAGGTGGGCCACCATGAACACGTTGGACCAGACGGTGCAGACCACCTCGGGCAGGGCGGCGGCCGTCACGAGGCCCACGCCCGCGGGTACGGGCAGCAGCTGTCCGGCGGGCACGGCCACCTTCTCGGCGTAGCCGCCGCCGACGAGCAGGGCGCAGACCTCGTCGCCGACGGACCAGCCGGAGACCCCCGGGCCGAGGGCGCTGATCCGGCCGGAGCACTCCAGGCCGGGGTAGGGGGAGGTGCCGGGCGGCGGATCGTAGAAGCCCTGGCGCTGGAGGAGGTCGGCGCGGTTCACGGCGCCGGCCGCGACCTCCACGAGGACTTCGCCCTCGCCGGGCACCGGATCGGGTACGTCGGTCCAGCGGAGCACTTCGGGTCCGCCGGGCCGGTCGATCGTCATCGCATGCATGGCCGGAGGGTACGTGAGACGCGGCGGTGCCCCGCCGGTCCGTGGGGTCCGGCGGGGCACCGTGGCGTGCGGGGCCGTCAGGGCGGCGGGCTCCGGCGGCTATTCGGCCGGGCCGAGGGTGGCGGCGGGCGGGGCGGCCCGCTGGATGACGATGACCCGGTCGGTGAGTTGGAGCGGGCTCGCGTGCGGGTCGTCGTAGGCGAGGAGCCGGTGGCCGCGGAGCACGCTGACGACGAGGTCCTCGGTCTCGCGGACCGAACGACCGGCCTCGGCCCGGGTGACGGGGCGTTCCAGCAGGTCCAGCCCGCTGCCCTGCTGGATGAGGTCCTCCATGACGGCGCCCGCGCTGGGGCTGAGCAGGGAGAGGCCGAGCAGGCGGCCGGCGGCGCTGGCGCTGGTGATGACGGAGTCCGCGCCGGACTGCTTGAGCAGCGGGGCGTTCTCCTCCTCGCGGACCGCGGCGACGATCTTCGCGCCCTTGTTGAGCTGCCGGGCCGTCAGGGTGACCAGCACCGCGGTGTCGTCCCGCTGGGTGGCGATGATGATCTTGCGGGCCTTGTGGATCTCGGCCCGGAGGAGCACGTCACTGCGGGTGGCGTCGCCGATGACCCCGGTGAAGCCTTCGGAGTTGGCCACGTCGATGACCTTCGCGCTGGGGTCGACGATGACCACGGACTCCTTCTTGAGTCCGGTCGCCAGCAGGGTCTGCAGGGCGGAGCGCCCCTTGGTCCCGAATCCGACGACGATGGTGTGGTCGCGCAACTGGTTCCTCCAGCGGTTCAGCCGCCACTCCTCCCGGGTCCGCTCGGTGAGGACCTCGAGAGTGGTGCCGACCAGGATGATCAGGAACAACACCCGGAGCGGGGTGATGAGCAGGATGTTCATCAGCCGGGCGCTGTCGCTGTAGGGGACGATGTCGCCGTAGCCGGTGGTCGAGAGGGTGACCGTGGCGTAGTAGACGCAGTCGAGGAAGTCGACGTTGTCGTTGGCGTTGTCGTGGTACCCCTCGCGGTCCAGGTAGACGATCATCACCGTCGTGAACAGGACCATCAGGGCGAGCAGCAGACGCTTGGTCACCTGCCGCAGGGGTCGCTCCACTTCCCGGCGGGGCAGTTTCACCCGGCGGGCCGCCTGGCTCTCGTCGGCCCCCCGGGCCATGGCGTCGTGGCCGGGCAGTTTCACGTGAAACATCCTCCTGTGGCCCATGGCAGGTCGAGGACGTCGAGTTCCTGGCCGGCCCGCGCGCCGTGCGGGGGGACGACGGCCAGGCCGTCCGCGGTGGCGATGCCGCGCAGCATCGCGGGCCCGTTGTAGTGCAGGGGTAGGGCGTGTTCGGCGTGCAGCCGGACGGGGACCAGCCGGGTGTGGCGGGGGTGGCCCTGGACGTCCTCGCGCACCGGGGCGGTGTACCGGGGGCGGGGCGGCAGCCCGGCCCGGGCCCGCAGCAACGGTTCCGCAAGGGTCAGCAGCCCCGAGACGGCGGCGAGCGGATTGCCCGGCAGCCCGACCAGGTGGCGGCCGTGGCCGAGCCGGGCGAGCAGCATCGGGTGCCCGGGGCGGACGGCCACCCCGTCCACCAGCAGTTCGGCCCCGGCCTTGCGCAGCACCGGGTGCACGTGGTCCACCGGACCGGAGGCGGTGCCGCCGGTGGTGACCACGAGATCGGCGGCGGAGCCGGTGACGGCCTCGTGCAGGGCCCCGGCGTCGTCGCCGAGCCGGCGGACGCCGATGACCTCGGCGCCCAGGGCGGTGAGCCAGGGGCCGAGCATCGGCCCGAGGGCGTCGCGGATCAGCCCGTCGTGCGGCAGCCCGGCGGTGAGGAGTTCGTCCCCGAGCACCAGGATCTCGGCGCGCGGCCGGGGCCGGGTGGTGAGGGCGTCGTAGCCGGCGGCCGCGGCGAGACCCAGGACGGCCGGGGTGACCGGAGCACCCGCGGGCAGCAGCAGGTCACCGGTACGGCACTCCTGGCCGCGGGGGCGGATGTCCTGTCCGGTCAGCACCGGCCGGTCGGCGTGCAGCCGGTCCTGCTCGTCGGTGCGGGCGTGCTCGCTCCGCAGGACGGCGGTGGTGTCGGCGGGGATCCGTGCCCCGGTGGCGATGCGGACGGCCTCGCCGTCGGCCAGCGGAGCGGGCCGATCCCCGCCCGCCAGGACCCCGCCCTCGCGGACGCGCCAGGGGCCGGGCCCGGCCAGGGCCCAGCCGTCCATGGCGGAGGTGTCGAAGGAGGGGAGGTCGGTCAGGGCCTCCAGGGGGGCCGCGAGGACCTCGCCCAGGGCCCCGTCGAGGGGGACGGAGCGCGGCGCGGCCGGGTCGGCGGTGCCGGCGTGGGCGGCCCGGGAGCGCGCCTCGGGCCAGGGCACGGCCCCGTGCGGTCGCTCGGGCCGGGGGGCGGCCGGCGCGGCGGGCGCCCGGGTGTCCCGGCTGACCAGGTCCAGGGCCTGCTGGACGGCCGCCTCGTCGGCGTCCTGACCGAGCGGGCTCATCCGGCGCCCCGCTCTTCCCCGGGCGCGTCCGCCTGCGGGGCGGCGGTCCGGGAGGCTTCCGCCGCCTCGGCCTCGGCGGCCCAGCGCAGGGCCAGCGCGGAGGCCCGGCGGGTGGCCTCCTCCAGGGAGAGCCCGCCCGCTCCGGCGGCGTAGCCCACCAGGAAGGTGGTCAGCGGGGCCGCGGGCCGGGCCACCCCGTGGGCGGCGTCGCGGGCGAGGTCGAGGAGGGCCTTCACGTCGACGTCGAGGTCGAGGCCGAGCTCGGTCTTGGCTGCGGTGATCCATTCGTCCAGCACGTTCCCATGCTCCCTGATCCTGGCGCGGGCCGTCGCGAGATCCTCCCAGGTGTCGCAGTCGAAGGAGGCGAGCGGGGCGGCCTCGACGCGGTCCGCGGCCAGTCCGGAGGTGAGCAGGCGCAGCGGCAGGCCGTGCAGGGTGCCGTACTCGGTGGCGATCAGGGCGAGTTCCCGGCGCAGGGGTTCGGCCCGGTAGGCGGCGACGAGCGGCTGCTCGCGGCCGTCGGCGTCGATGACGAGCACGGCCTCCGGGCGCTCCGGGGCGGTGAGGCCGTCGAGCAGGGCGCCGACGGTGTCGGGGCCCAGGAAGGGCAGGTCGGCGGAGAGCACCAGGACCGTGTCGGCGGTGCCGTGCCGGAGGCCGGCCTCCAGGGCGGCGAGGGGGCCGCCGCCGGGCGGGTCCTCGCGGGTCCAGACGACGGGCCGGGCGGTGGGGCGGCGGCCGCCGACGACCACGGTGGTGTCGGCTTCCCTGCAGGAGTCGAGGACCCGGTCCAGGAGGGTGCGGCCGCCGACGCTCAGGGCGGGTTTGTCGGCCCCGCCGAGGCGGCGGGCCGCGCCCCCGGCGAGGACGATCGCGTCGAAGCTCATGCCCCGAGTATGGCGCGCCCGTCCGGCGCCACCGGAGCCCCGCTTAGCTCCCCTTTACCGAGGGAGGGCGGGCGGCGGAAAGGCCGCAGGGCCCGCCGTGCGGCGGGCCCTGCGGGTGCGTGCGGTGCGGCGGTCCGGGACGGGGCCCGCCGTGGTGCCGGGTGTTACAGGTACGGGCCCGAACGGACCGGACCGTGGTGCTCGTCGTCGTCGCCCTGCGAGGCGCCGGGCGGCAGGGCCCGGCGCATCTGCTCCAACTGGGCCCGCGCGGCCATCTGCTGCGCGAACAGGGCGGTCTGGATGCCGTGGAACAGGCCCTCCAGCCAGCCCACCAACTGGGCCTGCGCGATGCGCAGTTCGGCTTCGGAGGGAATGGCTTCGTCGGTGAAGGGAAGGGAGAGGCGTTCCAGTTCCTCGACGAGCTCGGGGGCGAGCCCGTCCTCCAGCTCCTTCACGGAGCTGGCGTGGATGTCCTTGAGGCGGACCCGGCTGGCCTCGTCCAGAGGCGCGGCGCGGACCTCTTCCAGAAGTTGCTTGATCATGCTGCCGATGCGCATGACCTTGGCGGGCTGTTCGACCATCTCCGTCACGGGGACCTCGCGCGACTCGTCATCGTCGCCGCCGACCGCCATCCCGTCCTGGCCCACGATGAGGACCTTCGGGGGGCTGTCCTGCGACCGTTCACTCCTCGGCATCTCCATGCCGCCATTCTCTCGTACAGCTTCTTTCCCACACGGTGTGCCCCCGCGGGCGGGTGATCCACCCTGCTCGGGGGTACGGGATCGCGCCGGAGCGCGCCCCGCACCGGCCCGCGCGCCGGCATCGTCATCGCCCTGGCCGCCCTCCTCGGCGTCCTCGCCTTCTTCTGGCCCTTCCTCGTCGCCCCCGGCACCTTCGGCT